>NZ_QUMG01000013.1:0-103280 GCF_003482095.1 Blautia sp. OF09-25XD | reverse complement strand
CATTCGCATCAGCTCTCACTGACAGCTTAGTTATAATAACACCGCCCAAAGCAAAAGTCAACACCTTTTTTCGAATTTTCTTATTTTTAGAAAAATATAGTTAATTCTGCATATTTTATATTTTATCTGAATTTTTTAAAAAAGACCGTACGCATCACACGCCGGTCCTTTTTCCACAACTTCCTTCTAATTTTTCCCCACGCGCAGAATCGCATCCTGAATATTTTCCACCGGAATCAGTGCGATTCCACCGATTTTCTCCACGGACTTCATGCAGACAGCAGGTAAAATCACCCGCTCGAAGCCCAGTTTTTTTGCTTCCAGTACACGCTGTTCCGCCATGCTGACGGCGCGGACCTCACCGCTTAAGCCGACCTCGCCAAATACGACCGTTTTCTCATCGATCACCTGATCTTTGTAGCTCGATACGACGGCAAGTGCGATGCCAAGATCGATCGCCGCTCATTCATCTTGATTCCGCCTGCGATGTTGACGTAGGCATCGCTTGTCGAAAGATTGACTCTTGCGCGTTTTTCCAGCACTGCCATCAGCAGGTTCACACGGTTGAAATCGCATCCTGCTGCGGTGCGGCGCGGGATTCCGAAATTACTGTGGCAGACCAGTGCCTGAATCTCGATCAGGATCGGGCGCGTTCCCTCCATGGAGCATGCGACAACCGAACCGGAAGCTCCCTCCGGCCGTCCGTTCAGCATGTATTCCGATGGATTTTTCACTTCCACGAGTCCCTCTGTCTGCATTTCGAAGACGCCGATCTCATTTGTAGAACCAAAACGGTTTTTGACGCCGCGCAGAATCCGGTAGGACGCATGACGGTCGCCCTCGAAGTACAGCACGGTATCTACCATGTGTTCCAGCACACGTGGGCCGGCCACATTACCGTCTTTTGTCACATGACCGACGATAAAGATCGAAATTCCCATTCCCTTTGCAATCTGCATCAGCACATTCGTCGATTCCCGGACCTGGGATACACTGCCCGGCGCGGAGCTGACCTCTTCGTTATACATGGTCTGGATCGAGTCGATGACGGCAATCTCCGGCTTCTCTTTTTCCATGACGGCGCGGATAATGTCAAGATTCGTCTCACAGAGCAAGGACAGATTTTCATTAAATTCTCCGATCCGCACGGCGCGCAGTTTGATCTGGCGCAGGGACTCCTCGCCGGAAATGTATAAAACCTGATGTCCTGCTGTGGACAGCATGCGGCACACCTGCAGAAGGAGTGTGGATTTTCCAATTCCCGGATCGCCGCCGACCAGTGTCAGGGAACCCGGCACAATTCCTCCGCCGAGCACCCGGTCGAGTTCTCCGATTCCCGTCGGGATACGCTCTTCTTTTCCTGTTGAAATTTCCGTCAGATGCACCGGCTTTCTGCCCGCTGCGCTGTGGCTTCCGAGCCCCTGGTTTCCCGCCGGTGTTTTGGCCGCCATCGGTTCCTCCACAAACGTATTCCATTCTCTGCACGCCGGACACTGACCCATCCATTTTGCTGACTCATATCCGCAGTTCTGGCAGAAAAAGGCTGTTTTTTTTGCTTTTGCCATAGTTGTGTCTCCCTTATAATTGTCAAAAAAAGCTGCCGCACACGTTCTGCGACAGCCTTCTTTTCTTATTTCATCATGCTTTTACGATTTCTACTGCTACATCCTCTGCTTTTTCCAGCTCTACGCTGAAGGAAAGTTTTCCGCCGAGATTTGTGGTCATGTGGCCAACGTTTACGCCGTCGAGCAGCACCTTGTATTCGGTCTCTGCTTCCATTTCAACGGTGATCTGTGCATCCTCCGGTCCTTCTACTTTGAAGGTCATGCCGTCGTCGAATACGTTCAGATCGGTAACTGCGGTTCCCGGAACGGATTCGTATACGAACAGTCCGTTTCTCTCCAGCTTTGTGATTTCCTTAAAGGTTTTTACTTTATACAGATCTCCTCTGTGCTCAAAATCAGATTTTTTTGCCTTTGCCGCAAGCTCATAATCTCCGAAGCTGATGCCTCCGTCTGCCTCTGTGCGGATTAATTCTTTTACTACTGACATTTGTAAATGCCCTCCTGGTCTTGTCTTTTGTGGTGTTTCGTTTCTTTGTGAAAATCATACCATAATCAAAAAGATTTTACCATATAATTTATGGAATTTTATATTATTTTTTCTCAAGAACCTTAAATGTAATCTCTTTCTTATTCATTCCAGCCGCAACGGTATCGCCTTTTTTCACTTCTCCGTTCAGGATGGCTTCTGCGAGCGGATCCTCAATTTTGCTCTGGATCGCGCGTTTTAACGGGCGGGCACCGTACTTGCTGTCGAAGCTGTTTTCCACGAGATATTCTTTCACGGTGTCACGGACTTTCAATTCAATGTCCATCTGCTCCTTGCAGCGGCGCTCCAGATCTTTGAGCAGAATCTGCAGAATCTTCTTCATATCCGCCTTGGTAAGCTGATGGAATACAATAATCTCGTCGATTCGGTTCAGGAATTCCGGCTTAAACATCCGTTTGACTTCTTCCATCACCTGGCCCTTCATGTATTCGTAGTCTTTCCGCTCATCTTCTGTCGAAAGGAATCCAAGGCGTTTCGGCGCTACAATGTTCTGTGCTCCGGCATTGGATGTCATGATAATGCAGGTCTGTTTGAAATCAACTTTTCTGCCCTGCGCGTCGGTGATATGGCCATCATCAAGCACCTGCAGCAGAATGTTGAAGACATCCGGGTGCGCTTTTTCGATCTCGTCAAACAGGATCACACTGTACGGGTTGCGGCGCACTTTTTCGGAGAGCTGGCCGCCTTCCTCGTAGCCGACGTATCCCGGAGGGGATCCGATCAGTTTGGAGACGCTGTGTTTCTCCATGTACTCCGACATGTCGACGCGGATCAGGGCCTGCTCTGTACCGAAAACTGCCTCGGCGAGTGCTTTGGAAAGTTCTGTTTTTCCGACACCGGTCGGTCCAAGAAACAGGAAGGATCCTGTCGGACGGTTCGGGTCTTTTAATCCGACTCTGCCTCGTTTTACGGCTTTTGCCACAGCTGTCACGGCTTCTTCCTGGCCGACAACGCGTTTATGGAGTGTCTGCTCCAGTCTTGCCAGACGTTTCGATTCTCCTTCCGCGAGACGCTGTACCGGAATTTTCGTCCAGGTGGATACGGTTTTTGCGATTTCTTCTTCTGTTACCTGCAGTTTTTTGTTTTTGCAACGGCGTTCAAAGCGTTTTCGGATCTGCTCCAGATCTTTTTCGAGCTCCTGCTGGCGCGCCTGCAGTTCTTTTGCCTGCTCAAAATCGCCGGCACTGATCGCGGATTCTTTTTCTTTCTGTACTTCGAACAGTGTCTGCTCCTCTTTTGCCATGTTGTCCGGCACCTGGTAGCCGGCGAGCTGTACGCCTGCGGATGCCTCATCGATCAGATCGATGGCTTTATCCGGCAGGAAACGGTCGTTGATGTAGCGGACGCTCATTTTTACGGCTGCTTCCAGTGCTTCATCGGTGATTTCCACGCCGTGGTGGCGTTCGTAGTATGGGCGCAGACCTTTTAAGATATCAAGTGCTTCGCTTTCCGTCGGTTCTTCTACTTTGACCGGCTGGAAACGGCGCTCCAATGCGGCATCTTTTTCGATGTATTTACGGTATTCTTCGAGCGTGGTTGCACCGATGAGCTGAATTTCTCCGCGGGAAAGGGACGGTTTTAAGATATTGGATGCATCGAGTGCTCCCTCTGCACCGCCGGCCCCGATGATGGTGTGAAGTTCATCGATGAACAGCAGAATATTTTCATTGTCCGTCACTTCTTTGACGACACGTTTGATACGCTCTTCGAACTCACCGCGGTATTTGCTTCCGGCTACCATTCCGGAAAGGTCAAGGACAACAACTCGCTTATCGCGGATCGTTTCCGGCACAATGCCAAGGGCAATCCGCTGCGCCAGACCTTCCGCAATCGCCGTTTTTCCGACACCCGGCTCTCCGATCAGACACGGGTTGTTTTTTGTCCGGCGACTTAAGATCTGAATGACACGCTCAATTTCCTGCCCACGGCCGACAACCGGATCGAGTTTTCCTTCGCGCGCAAGCTCAGTCAGATCCCGGCTGTACTGGTCCAGTGCCGGCGTTTCGCTGGTCTGCGCTCCACCTCTTGTCTGCGGTCCGCGGCCGGTATTTGCATTTCCGCTTGCACCGCCCTGCAGCGGTGCCTCGCCCATGGCAGTAAGGATTGCTCCATATAGTTTCTGAATGTTGATCCCCATGGTAAAAAGCAAACGGGTAGCAACACAGTCACTTTCTTTTAAGATTGCGATCAGCAAATGCTCGGTTCCCACAGCTCTGCTCTTAAAACGCGCTGCCTCCGCTTCTGCATTTTCAAGCACTCTGCGTACCCGCGGAGTATAGCCCGGTCGGGATTCGGTCACGGTGTTTCCGCCTGGTGCAATCAGACGGTCAATCAGTTCGGTAAGCTGTCCGGCATCTACGTGAAACTCAGAAAGCACCATGCCTGCTGTGCCATCCTCCACGTTCAGAAGTCCGATCAGAAGGTGTTCGGTTCCTACGTAATTATGTCCACATTTTTCAGCTGTCCTAACCGCATATGCCAGTGCTTTTTTTGCCTGACTGGTATATCCTTCTCTCATAATACTATTGTCTCCTTCATGTTTCGTCTGCGTAATTGCTGTAAATTTCATCTACAAGCTGATGTACTTCTTCTTTTGATATATTTTTGCAGACGGCTTTTGCAAGAATCACCTGCAGATCTTCGCGCAGTTCCTGCATGGCATACAGTTTATCCGCATCGATAGAGATAACGGCTCCTTTTCTTCGGTCAATCGAAAGAAGCCCCTCCTGCCGGAGTACGCTGTAGGCCTTATTTACGGTATGCATGTTGATTCCGATATTGTCTGCGAGCTGTCTTACCGAAGGTAGAGTATCTCCTTCCTGAATTCTGGAAGTGGCAATACCCAGAATAATCTGATTTCTCAGCTGGATATAGATCGCTTCATCGCTGTTGAAATCGATCTGTATTGTCTCATAATACATAGTTACACCCTGCTTTCTCGTATCGTTTTGTTATACATATGTTATAACAATTCGCAAACTTTGTCAACAAACGGTTTCCCTACCTGTTTTTCTCGTAGATGATCTGAAGACCTTTCAGGAGCAGATTCTCATCGATGATGATGTCATGTCTGCAGTGCGGAATCACAGCTTTCGCCAGACCTCCGGTAGCCACAATCGTGCATTTGCAGCCAAGTTCTTCTTCCATCCGTTCGATCATGCCGTCGATGCTGGCAGCGTTTCCATAAATCATACCGCCTTTCATACAGTCCAGCGTATTTTTGCCAATGACTTTTTTCGGTGCTGTCAGACTGGTCTGGCTAAGCTGCGCGGCATTTGATACGAGAGCATCCAGCGAAGTACGAAGTCCCGGAAGAATCACGCCTCCGATGAAGCTTCCTTTCTGATCAAGTACACTCATCGTCGTGGCAGTTCCCATATCGATAACAATCTGCGGACATGTGTATTCATTCAGCGCTGCTACTGCTACAACAACAAGATCGCTTCCTGCCGTTGCGGGGTCGTCCAGTTTGATATTAAGTCCGGTCTTCACACCGGGGCCGACAACTTTGACCGGCTTTTTAATCACTTTTTCTGCCGCACTCCGGCAGAGCTCTGTCACCTGCGGAACAACGGAAGAGATGATACCTCCTTCGATCTGCTCCACCGGAATCTCATACAGTTCCAGTACATTTTTCAGGCTGACTGCGTATTCCAGCTCTGTTTTTGCCTTGTCCGTGGAGAGTCTTTCGATAAAGTATGTTTTTTTCCCTTCCACACACCCAAGGACGATGTTCGTGTTGCCGATGTCTATTGCAAGGATCATGATTCAGGTTCCTCCTGTAAAAACTATGAAATGAAATTCTTGTGGTTTTATTATACATGGTGCGGCGCTTTGAGACAAGGAAAAAGACAGCAAGAAAAAGACAATTAAGTCGATTTCATACTGTCTTCTGAATATTTCATTTTGAATTATCTATTCTTGTTGTTCACAAAAATAAATTTTACATCATTCTCAAACGTACGATTTAGCAGAATTTGCCCTGAAAATGTTTGAGTACTATACATTTTTACATCATTCTCAAACCATTACTTACAGATTTAGGGGAGGTGGAAAGTTTGAGTACCATACATTTTTACATCATTCTCAAACAGGCGGTGATGGATAGTGAGCAGCGAGCGGTTTGAGTACCATACATTTTTACATCATTCTCAAACTAGAAGCTGTCATTTACGCGCTCAAATCGTGTTTGAGTACCATACATTTTTACATCATTCTCAAACGTCTTTTACGCCGTCATATGACGTTTTCAGGTTTGAGTACCATACATTTTTACATCATTCTCAAACTTAAAACCATCATTCGCACCATATACAGTAGTTTGAGTACCATACATTTTTACATCATTCTCAAACTGGTTTTCGACTTTCACGTTTGTTCCTGATGTTTGAGTACCATACATTTTTACATCATTCTCAAACATCGTCGATGAAGGCTTTTCTGGACAGGGTGTTTGAGTACCATACATTTTTACATCATTCTCAAACTTCATGCCTGCAGAATAGAAATCGTCCTCAGTTTGAGTACCATACATTTTTACATCATTCTCAAACTTTCCTGCAAGTGGAATAATATTAGAACCTGTTTGAGTACCATACATTTTTACATCATTCTCAAACCATGGAGGTATTAGGTATGGCAATCTATCAGTTTGAGTACCATACATTTTTACATCATTCTCAAACCACCGATGGGAAGAATTCACAGGAAAGAAGGTTTGAGTACCATACATTTTTACATCATTCTCAAACTGCCGTGGCGATCAGTCCATTGTCTGCCATAGTTTGAGTACCATACATTTTTACATCATTCTCAAACCTCAAATTTAAAAATGAACTGCTTTCATCTGCACAAAACAGGTACTCAAACATCCGATGGATATTAATAGACATCACATCCATCTTTGTCAATTATATAATATTCTCTCTGATTCGAAAAGTCCCTTTGTATATTTTCTATGAAAAGCAAGGATATTTCATAGTAGCATGCCATTTGGGAGAGTTTGTTTATTTGTGTTTCGTTCAGATAGGATCGAATATTGACCAAAATCACCAGTTCTTTTTGGAGAAGTTCGGCCATAACTTTGATATATTGCGTTAATTTTTCCAGAAGCCCCATCTCTTTTTCGGTTTCTGTCTGAACTCCCATCAATTTTAGGAGTGCGCTCAAATCGATTTCCTCATTTTGTTCCAATTCGTACCCACTGACAGCTTCCAATTGATAGATGTATTTCTTCAGTTCCGCAATAATTCTCTGCGTTTCCAGAAACATTTCTTCATTTTGCGCACTTTTGACCAGCTCTGTAAATAACCGTTTTTGTATTCTGTGATCCGCAAAATCAAGAGAAAAGGGCGTTAATACCAATTCCACATCTCTTTTCATATTCAGCTCTGTGTCAGCTTTAGAAAGTACGAAATTTCCCTTCTCTCCCTGATTTTGTTTTTGCAGCTGCTCCACATATTTTAAAAACAGCTCCGGTGATTCTATAATCCATTCCGTGGGACAGTTCCGATGAATCGCAATAGGTTTTTCCAAGTCCACATGTACCAGTTTCATAAAATCACCAGCCTTTCATCCGTATTCAACACTTCACTCTTTACGTTCCCAACAATCAGATCCATTTTCGCATACTGCTTCTCAGTCACCGTTAAAAGCTGTATCAGACCTTCTTCCGGCTTATTTTTATGAATCTGATCCACGATTCCATTCACTACAGTTGTATTTAACGCAAGCTTACAGTATACGGATTCCTGGAGCATCAGGAATCCGCTTTTCAATAAAAACTTTCGAAATCTCGCATATTCTCTTCTCTGATCGCCCGTCAGCACCGGAAGATCAAACAGTACCAATACTCTCATAAAACGATAACTCATAGGCCATAAAACCGGATCAATGCACTGTCATTCTCATTTAAGGCATCAAATACACTTTTACAGTAAATTTTTATGGCATTATTCACATACTGTGTTTTCCCGTCTATCATGACTTCGTTGTTTAATACATTGACCAACTGTATTTTTTCCTCATGCGTAAATTCTTTCCTCTGCATTTGGATTACTTCCCGGTCAATCAGAACACGGAACGGTTCCATCAAATCGGACGCCAGATTAAACTGATTAAACATATTATCATGAAAGAGTCCGAGCTGTGTAATATAACCGCTCGCTACAATTTCTCTCGCAAACGCAGACAACAAAATGCTATATCCGTAATTCAGCGCTGCATTTTCCGGACAATCCGCAGTTCTGGTAAATGTCATACCGAACAATGCATTAAAATATACCTTTGCCGCATGCCCTTCCCGGTTTGTCTCATCGTTCCAGCCAATCTCCTGTAAATATGATTCTAACAGACCCGCTTCTTCCTTTCCCATATTTTTTAACAGTTCCTTCTGTTTTCGTATTTTTTCCGTCACAATTTCTGTCCAGATCGCTTCTTTACTGTGCCGGCTCCACTGAATCTGCTTTCTGATTTTATTGCTGGTATCATGACTTCCGTAATACCCAACCAGTTCCGACGATGGATTTCTCTTTTCATCGCAAAAAATCACTTTTATTTTCTTTTTTGTCAGCTCTGCCAGCAGACTTGTTGTGACTGTTGCTGCTGTTGACTCAATCAGAATGGTTGATATTTCACTTAAATGTATTTTTGTTACTTCCTCATTTCGCACCACAAGGTAACCAAGCTGATAGTCCAGCTTTGCCCGTTTGGAAATAACCACAATCCGCCAGCTCATAATGCATTCAGGTCTACTGTCTGCTCGTAGATACCGGTTGGCGATTGATGAATCATTTCGATTCGACTGCAATCGGTTATATTTTTGTTGAGACACAAAATTCCTGCTCTTCCAGATCCTCCAATTAATTTCAAATCAGCGGCAGCACTCTGGCACTGGAAAAAATGTAAAACTTCATACAAAACGATACACTTTTCTTCTATGCATAATTCTTTAAATTTTTCTCTTTTTTCCGTTAATGTCTTTGCCTGTGCTCCAAGTTTTTTTGCATATACCGTATTTGTTAATTTATTTAAAAAGGTTTCATACAGCATCACCACCTTCTTTTCTTCTAAATGGTCGGAATCGTAAATTTTCAGTTCTTTATTCTGTTTTTTACGTTCCACGTACTGTACTATTTTTTTCAGTATTTCTGTTTCTTCCTGGGAAAGTACCAGCTGATTTGCACCTTGCATCAATAGCTGATCCCCTGATCTTCCGGAAACCCACATATAAAATCCGTCCACACAAAACAGAGTATCTATTTTGATTTCCGGCACCAGCACTCGCGGATTCTTTAACTGTCTTTCCTCTTCCAGATACCGAATTATATTTTCTTCTGACTTCTGAATTTCCTTTTTCAGACGAATCGGCACATACTCGATTGTTCGTATTTTCTTTCCCTTTTTGCCCTCCGATTCTGCCAGTACAAAGTAAGCTCCCGCCTCTTTGTTATATCCTCCATACTTCTGTATATCACAAAGCCGTTCATCACTGCTCTTGATCGGAACCTGACCTTTTCCTTTTTTGACAATCTGCTGGTCAAACAATGCACCTGTTGCCTCATACGATCTTCGCGTCACAAGAATGTTGTTCTTTTCCATAAACTTTCGGACTGTCACAATGGTTCCGTTCCCGCCTTCCCAGGCAATTTCTCCGTTTCGTTCAATTCTTTCCTGTTCAAACATCTTCTTCAGGTTATAACTTCTTCCCGGATTTTCCTTAATGAAGTGAATCGGATTTGATGTGAATTTTACAAAATATGCGTTGCCAACGACAATATTCAAATAAGCATCCTTCGCATGATGATAATCATTCATCTCCCGTACCTTCAGAAATTTAAAATCCTTACGGAACTTTGAAACGGTTGGCGCTTTTACATAAACAATCTGTGTATCCGGGATCACCTGCTGCAGAATACTTGCTGCCGCTTTTGTACTCTGACGAGTTTCCACCAGCTGCCTGGAAATAAATCCAGCCAATTCAGACGGTTCAAATCCATTTCCTCTTATCAGCCGTTTATATTTTTCTTCACTGATCAATCCGGCATCCACTAAAGATTTCCAGAATGGCTGCATTTTTTTCCGAACTGTTTCATCGATCGGATATTTATCCTCTTTCATCTGATTACACTTTTTCTTTACAAGTACCCGGTTATCCAGGCTATCATCCATCACTTTGGACTGTGGAAAAATATGATCAATGTCATACTTCTGATTATCCCACAATTCCTCCAGTTCAATTGTTTCACCGGAATACATGCATTTTCCTTTTTGCGTATAATACAAATACAGCTTGTCTCTTCTCATTTCCGCATCGGAACGCTTTTCAATCTCATCTATCCAGTCTTTTTCTTCCGCTTTACATTTTTTATAAAGTTCCAGCAGTTTCTTTTTTCTTGAAGAGGTTCTTCCCTGATCGGTTTTTTCTCTTGCCATTTCTATAAAAACACGTTTCGGTGGGTTTCCCATCACTTTACAGATTTCCTTTACAATCAAAAGGCTCTGCCAAATCTGCCGCTTCACTGCCGGTGATACGTAAAGCTCCTCGACTAATTCATACGAAATATCCCGTTTTTTCTGTTCGTTTCCATTCTTTTCTTCGATTGCCGATGCAAACAAATATTTTTCGCTAAGCAGTTGCATCAGATTGTCATTCGTCTCCCACAAAGCCCGAATAATAGACCATGCCTCTCCCGTTTCCGGTGCCGGTGCTTCCATCTCTTCCAAAAACACTTTTGAGAGTCTTCCCCAACCACGATACGGCAGTTTACTTATGCTGTCTCTTTGTTTTTCTGTCAACTCCGGAAACAGTTTCTTTAATCTCTGTTTCAGTATCGCTTTATCATCTCCAAACAGCGTTACGTTCAGGATGATGCATTCTTTTTCCGCCTGGTTCAGTGCAGATTTGTTAATTTCTCTTTAAAGTCATGGTATGCCGTAAGAGAACTCTTGAAATCACCATCAATTCCGGTAATTTCAACTTCTTTTCCGGTAATTCCTTCTTTCACTAAATAGTTTTTCAGTTTTTTCTGTGTAACCTTTCTGCTTTTCTGGAATACTTCTTCATATATTTTCTGTTTCTGCTCTACAGATATCTTTTCTCCATCCAAACGCAGATTATTTAATTCATTTAAAACTTCGTATTTGCTGTACAGCAGAGAATACTTTGGTAAAACATCTTCACTTGGCAGATAAGTACATTTATTCGTCATTCTTCGAATAAACTGCTCTGCACTTGCTTCCAAATCTACCATCTCATCGAAGTTCCATGGATATATTTTGCCTTCTTTTCGTACCGCCCAGTTACTCTTCTCCCCTTTTTTTCGAATTCCGTTTAAGGGTCCTACGTAGTACGGAATGCGGAATGTGAAAATCTTTTGAATCTTCTCTCCATTCTCTTTCAGTAGCGGAACTTTATCTTCCAGATTTTTCAGGATTGCATTTAATTCATATAAATGAATCTGATATGGAATGACACTGTTGTCTTTTACAGTCTGTTTCGGAAGAAACGTTCCCATTTCCATTTCCTTCTGCATGCAGGATGCTTTCGTCACATCTGATATCTTGCCCAGAATATTCTTTTTCAGATAACCGTAAAAGTCTTCCTGACTACATTGTTTTGGTGCCTTGATATACGCATAATAATTAGCTTTTTCATCCTTTTTTGCAAACAGTCTCTGATATTCTTCCCTTGAAAGATTCTCTCTGACCAGCTTTTTCAGATCTTTCAGATCTTTTTTATGCTTTTCATAAAGTGCCACTTTTGCCTCTGAAAGAGAAGAATAGTTCTGCAAAATATCAGCCAGAACAGCCCAATCGTACACTGCTTTTGCGTGTTCAATTAATACATATTTTTCTCCCAGCTCTGCTCGATCTCTCCAGCGTATTCTTCATAACCTGCATCTGCGAAGCAAAGTTTTGGCCGTTCCAGTGTATCCATCTGTTTTTCCCCAAACAGATTTCCCAGTTTTGCTGTTCCACCGGTAATCAATCCCAGCCACTCTTTTTCACAGGATGTTTCTGCCCGCATTGCTTTTACTGCTTTTGTCTTTTTCGCAGATTTGGTCAATGTTCGGTCTTTTAAAATTGCCTCTATTTCCTTGCTTCTTTCCACTCCAATCTCGGAAGAAAAGCCAAGTTCTTCTGCCCGCACTGCTTCAAGGAACTGTTCAAATGTTGTCTGAAATTCTCTTACCTGTTCGATATTTCCGTTTAATAGAAAATGGCCTCTGTGTTTCATCATATGATGCAGAGCAAGATATATCAGGCGAATATCAGGCGTTTCGTCAGTTTCCATTAACCATTTTCTCAGATGATAGATGGTTGGAAACTGTTTATGATATTCTTTGTCTGTGTAATCATCATCCGCAAACAATGCATAGGGAAGTTCCGGACACTTTCCCTGCCTGTCACGCTTATCCTCTGGCCAGTAACGACTCTCTTTCATTCTGCGAAAAAATCCATCATCTATCTTTTCTACTTCTTCCGCAAAAATTTTCTGCAGCAATTCTATTCTCCAATTACGACGATCCAATCTTCGTTTTGCTGTCCGAAACCCTCTTCTCTCTTCTGCAGTCTGTGCACTGTCAAATAGCCGTACACCCCAAAGTGTTTTTCCATGTGCGCGCAAAATTTCGTACTTCTCATTTGTCACAGCCCATCCAACCGAACTGCTTCCCATATCAAGTCCGAGATAATATTCCCCTTTCATCTGTTCTTTCCTCCATTTTCTACATTTTATCTAATTTTACCATATATTTTGATTTTTTACATCTTTTCTTTCCTATTTTCAACAATTCTACTTCCTGGTTCTTGCTGTTCTCACAGTACTGAATCATAACCATGTTTCATTTCTAATTTTAGACAACAAAAAAAACTGCTGTCTATGAAGACAACAGTTTTCGTTCCACACACTGTGGACCATCTAACGATGGCGTTTTCGATAAATCGTTATTTGAACTTATGATGTAAAATTTAGTATGGTACTAAACTATCTACACTATACTTCTATTTTTTCCTTTCGTCAATCTTTTTTAGAAAGTTTTTATGATAATTATTCCATTTTTTTCTCTTGCGTCCTTCTTGTTTTTATGGTAAAATATATCTTGTTCTGATTACGAACACTGCCGCTGTGGCGGAATTGGTAGACGCACTTGACTCAAAATCAAGCGGTGAATAACCGTGCCGGTTCGAGTCCGGCCAGCGGCATAGCTAAAAAAGATCTGCAAAAACGAACGTTGATGCAGATCTTTTTTATTGTCTTCCCTTCAAAAAAACAGCTTTTGAAAGAAAGAAAACCCCTTTCGAAGAACCGGCCATCTGCCGCATGGTTCTTTTTGAAAGGGGTTTTACTGTTGTTATTTCTTATTTATTTCCAAACATCTTCTCATACTCCGGTGTTCCATCCAGTGTAGCGAAGTAGTCCTTCGGGGTTTCTGCGCGGCGGATGACTTCAAAGCTGCCGTCCTCTTTTAACAGAACCTCTGCAGATTTTAATTTTCCGTTGTAGTTGTATCCCATGGAAAATCCATGTGCGCCGGTGTCGTGGATGAAGAGGAGGTCTCCGACTTCCACTTCCGGAAGCATGCGGTCGATCGCGAATTTATCGTTGTTCTCGCACAGAGAGCCTGTTACGTCATATTTGTGGTCGCACGGCTGATCTTCTTTTCCCATCACCGTGATGTGATGGTAAGCGCCGTACATAGCCGGTCTCATCAGGTTGACCGCGCAGGCATCACAGCCGATGTACTCTTTGTAGATGTGTTTCTGATGGATGGCGCGGGTAACGAGTCCGCCGTACGGTCCCATCATGAAACGGCCCATTTCCGTGTAAATTGCAACATCGCCCATGCCGGCCGGAACGAGAACTTCATCGTACACTTTATGTACACCCTCGCCAATCACGCGGATGTCATTGCCTTCCTGATCCGGTTTGTACGGAATTCCGACGCCGCCGGAAAGATTGATGAATTTAATCTTCACGCCCGTCTCTTTCTGCAGCTTTACAGCCAGCTCAAACAGTGTTTTTGCCAGAACTGGGTAGTAATCATTGGTTACGGTATTACTTGCAAGGAAGGAATGGATGCCGAACTCTTCTGCCCCTTTTGCCTTCAGAATGCGGAATGCCTCAAAAATCTGCTCGGTTGTCATACCGTATTTGGCATCTCCCGGATTGTCCATAATATCGGTGCTGATTTTAAACAGTCCGCCCGGGTTATAACGGCAACAGATTTTCTTCGGAATGTAGCCTAATGTTTTCTCAAGAAAATCAATATGCGTAATATCATCAAGGTTAATGATCGCACCAAGCTCTGCAGCCAGTTGATACTCTGCAGCCGGTGTTACGTTGGATGAAAACATGATTTTATCTTTCTCAAATCCCATCGCATCGGAAAGCATCAGCTCCGTGTAAGAAGAGCAGTCGCATCCGCAGTCATATTCACCCAGCATTTTGATCAGTGTCGGGTTTGGGTTCGCTTTTACAGCAAAATACTCACGAAATCCCGGATTCCAGGAAAAAGCTTCCTTTACCGCTTTCGCATTCTCACGAATTCCTTTTTCATCGTAAATGTGAAACGGAGTTGGTACTGCTGCTGCGATTTCTTCCAGTTTTTCTTTTGTTACAAAAGGCTTCTTCGTCATTCTCTTTTGTCTCCTTCTTCTGCTTATTTTGCCTGAATAATGTGAAGCATGTTTGTCATATATCCTTCACCCGTCACCTCGTTAGTAGCAGGGTCTCCGGCCGTAAAAATAACCATATCGCCACGTTCTACAAGCTCCTCACGGCGCACCATATACATAGCATGGGAAATGATGTTCTCCGTAGAATCTTCCTCGTATCCGGTCACCGGACGAACGCCCCAGTAGAGCTGCATTTTTCTTCTTGCCCATTCATATGGGGTAACGCCGTAAATCGGTACGCTCGGACGAAGGTTGGAAATCAGTCTTGCAGTCTGACCGGACATCGTCGGAGTCACAATGCAGGCTGCTTTGATGTGTTCTACCATAGAAACGGCTGCACTTCCGACTGCTGCGGAAACATTTAGCTTTCCTTCCAGCGCTTTTCCATCGCGGTAGTCTTCGAATTTCAGATAACGCTCCGTCTGCTCGGCAATCTCTCCCATCATGGTAACTGCCTCGATCGGATATTTTCCGGCTGCTGTTTCGCCGGAGAGCATGATCGCATCCGTTCCATCATAAATTGCATTCGCAACATCGGCTACCTCTGCACGGGTCGGACGCGGGTTCCGGATCATGGAATCCAGCATCTGGGTTGCTGTGATAACCGGTTTGTATTTATGATTGCATTTTTCAATGATGATTTTCTGTACATGCGGTACTTGGCACGCCGGAATCTCTACACCAAGATCTCCCCTTGCAACCATCACACCATCTGCCGCATCGATGATGCTGTCGATGTTCTGCACACCCTCCGCATTTTCGATCTTGGCAATGATATCAATATGCTCTCCTCCGTTTGCCACAAGGAACTCACGGATTTCGTTAATTGCCTCTGCATTCCGGATAAAGGAAGCTGCAACAAAATCAATATCCTGTTCAATACCAAAAAGAAGATCTCCTTTGTCTTTCTCCGTCAGGTTCGGAAGATTGATCGAAACGTTCGGTACATTCACGCCCTTTTTTTCTCCGAGCTCGCCGCCGTTTACTACGGTACAGACAATTTCCGGTGCATTTACTTTTTCTACGCGCAGACCGATCAGACCATCATCGATCAAAATCGTATCTCCCTCTTTGATATCTTCCGTAAGGCCGGTGTAGCTGACAGAACAGTGATTTTCATCTCCGGTCTCCTGAACGGTTGTCAGGGTAAAGGTCTGTCCGGTTACCAGATTTACTTTTTTGCCATCTTTCAAAACGCCGGTACGGATTTCCGGTCCTTTAGTGTCCAGAAGGATTGCCACAGGAGTTTTCAGCTCTTTTCGAAGCTCTTTCAACATATCCATACGCATTTTCTGCTCATCGTGGTCTCCATGAGAAAAATTAAAACGAGCAACATCCATTCCGGTTTCAATCAGTTTTTTCATCAGGTCACGGGAGTTGGTATTTGGTCCCATGGTGCAGACAATTTTCGTTCTTCTCATACTTTCTCTCCTTCTTTATTTTACATGTTCATGCGTAAACAGGTGATCCTGACAGTATTCATAATTTCCGTTGCATCTGGAGCAGAAACGGAACTCCAGATTCGGATCATCTTTTTCGGTCCGACCGCAGATCGCACATTTGTGTTTTGTGATCCCGTTCGGATTGCGGTATTCGGCTTCGCCTCTTGAAACGGCCTTTTTGAATTCCTTCCGGCGTCTGTTCTGCTGGAAAGAGCCGCGTTTTCCTTTTCTTGTCATCAGGAAGAACACAAGGACGTTTGCAAGGGAACAAAGAATAACAACACATCCTGCCCAGTTTCCGCTCATGATGCTGGTAATCATGCTGTAGGCGAGAAGCGCTACGTCAAGGTATGCCAGCCATTTGATTTTGATCGGAATAATGAAATACAGCAGTACCTGCATATCCGGGAAGCTGATCGCAAAGCCGAGGAAAATCGAGAGGCTGATGTAGTAAGTGCTGAATGCCGTTCCCATCAGCGACGGATATCCGTTGACTGCATATAAGATTCCATACAGCAGGAAGGAACCGATAATGGTCATCAGAATGCCGGAAAAGATGTAAACATTATACTTGAAATCTCCCCAGGCTCTCTCAAGGCTTGTTCCGATTGAGTAATAGAAAAACAGCATGATGATCGTAAAGATATCAAGGCTGCTCGGCGGAATCAGAATCCAGCTCACCAGACGCCAGATCTGTCCGTGCAGAATATAATATGGTTCCAGTGTCAGATACTGTCTCATAATGGGGGCCGCAAGCGCAATGATATAGCCCGCAATGTACGTTACGATAATGTACATCGTCAGATGGCTTAACGCGTATCTCCCATATTTTCGCTCCATTTTGTCTAAAAAATTCATGCACACTCTTCCTTTTTGTTTGTTTTATTTTACCGGCTTTCACTGCCCGAAAATACATTCTCATTATACGTGCTGCCTTTTCGTTTGTCAAACGGTATAACGGTGAATTTCGTCTCTGAAAAAGAGCTTTACGAATGTTTTACTTTCCGGTATAATTTATTAGAAATCTTTTCCAGTTATTTTATAAATATACGAAAAAATTCAGGAGGACTTTATATATGGCAGGATCATCATTTGGTACCATCTTCAGACTGACCACCTGGGGAGAGTCTCATGGAAAAGGCGTGGGCGTTGTTGTGGACGGAGTGCCGGCCGGCCTTTCGCTTTCCGAGGAGGATATTCAGGTTTACCTCGACCGCAGGAAGCCGGGACAGAACCGCTTTACCACAAAACGGAAAGAATCCGATACCGTTCAGATTTTATCCGGCACTTTCGAAGGAAAAACGACCGGTACCCCGATTTCCATGGTGGTATGGAATGAGGATCAGCATTCCAAAGATTACAGCGACATTGCTTCCTATTACAGACCGGGCCACGCCGACTATACGTTTGATGCAAAATACGGTTTCCGCGACTACCGCGGCGGCGGACGCTCCTCAGGACGCGAGACGATCGCACGCGTGGCTGCAGGTGCCATTGCCTTAAAAATGCTCTCTGAGCTTGGCATCACCGTTTCCGCCTACACCCGCTCCATCGGTGACGTGGAAATCCAGTCTTTTGATGCCGTTGAAATCGCGAATAACGCCCTGAATATGCCGGATGCAGAGGCTGCCGAAAAGGCTTCCGAGCTTTTAACAAAAGCCATGGCGGAAAAAAATTCCGTCGGCGGTGTGGTCGAATGTGTCGTTCACCATATGCCGGCCGGTGTCGGCGATCCGGTGTTTGAAAAGCTCGATGCCAACCTTGCAAAAGCACTCGTCTCCATCGGCGCCGTAAAAGGCGTGGAAATCGGAGACGGTTTCTCGGTCTGCACAGCTACCGGGCTTACCAATAACGATGCCTTCCATGTAAATGCGGACGGCTCCATTGTCAAGCTGACCAACCACGCCGGCGGTATTTTAGGCGGTATCAGCGATGGAAGCGATATCGTTGTCCGGGCTGGTTTCAAACCGACCCCGTCCGTTGCTGCTTCCCAGCAGACCATCAACAAAGATGGTGAAAACATTGCCATCGAAATCAAAGGCCGCCACGACCCGATCGTCGTTGCACGCGCCGTTGTTGTCGTGGAATGCATGACCGCTCTTGTCCTGGCGGACGCACTGCTCGTCGGCATGAGCGCCAAACTGGACAATGTAAAGAAAGTCTGGGCTCCGGACGAGAAATAAAGGCCGGACTGCTTCTTTCTGGCTTCAACACAAAAAATGCCTGCGGGATACAGTTCTTCCTGCAGGCATTTTTGCGTTATTTTTTTAGTGAACGCCTTTTTTCGTAATCAGAATACAGTTCGGCGTCTCCACTTTCATCGGGCGGCCTTTCTGAACCAGCACGTTTTTCTCATAATCAACGGTAAATGTTGTGATCGTGTTGGACTCATGGTTTGCCACTGCGATATGTTTTCCGTCCGGGAACATTGCAATATCCTTTGGATATTCGCCGCTGATCGGAAGTGCAAACTTCTTCTCCAGGCAGCCGGTCTCCGGGTCGATATGGAACATTGCTACGGTATTGTCTCCGGCTGTAGAAGTAAACAGGTAGTGGTGATCCGGGGAAAGGCACATGCCGGATGCAGCGTCGTGCGCCTGGTCCACGTTCGCGGATGTGGTGCTGATCGACTGCAGTTTTTCAAATTCCGGTCCGTTTCCCGTATCACGGTAGCTGAATACATCGACTTTGTTCATCAGCTCGTAAATGACATACGCGTATTTTCCGGATTCACTGAAAACGATCTCTCTCGGGCCGGATTCACGCTCACAGCGCAGGATATCCACCAGTTTCAGGCGGTCACGCTGTGTGTTCAGCTTGTACATTTTGATCTGGTCAATGCCGTTGTCGACTGCGCAGACATATTTGTTGTCCGGTGTAGGAACGACACAGCTGACATGCGGGCGGAAGTTACGCTCTGCCACACTGCCAAGGCCCTTGTGGAACACGCCGTCCATCAGACTTCCGAGGCGGCCGTCCTTATGGGTATGTACAACGGTTACTTTTCCGTCATGATAGCCTGCCACGAACAGGTATCTTCCGGTTTTGTCCACCGACAAATAGCAGCCGCGCATGCCGTCGATGTCTACTTTGTTGATCGGGGTCAGGTCTCCGTCATCCTCCACTGCAAACACTGCAACGCCTTCATCTGCAATCGAATACAGGTATTTGCCGTTTAAGGAACGGGCAATGTGGGAAGAGTTGTTGACCGGTATGACTTTTCGCTCTGTCAGAGTGCCTTCTTCTACATTTACATCATATAAATGAATACCAATGCTGCTTCCATGGGTATAAGTGCCTACATAGCTACGTACTCATCCTTCATGTTGTTTTCATCCTTTCTGCCTTCTCGCACATCGTGTGAATTTTCTAAAAATATTTTAACACAATTTCCGCGCCACGACAACGAGGAAAACGGATTTTTGATATGTAAACGGTAACACTTTATTTTTAGACACAGGATATTCTCCTGCAGAGAATTTTTTAGATATTTCTATTGTTTTTAGATTGTAAGAGTTGAGGTTTCCGCTGCATACCATTTCCATTTTCTACGCTCTCGTCAGACTGATTTCCTGACTCATCATTCCCTGCAGTTTCTTGATTGCGCGGCTGTACTGGCACTGCAGCGCCTGTTCGCTTTTCTTGCAGAATCCGCTGAGCTCTTTGTAGCTGAATCCATATGCTCTCCCCCAGAAAATGCGCTGATCCATCGGATTCAGGTTCTGGATGCAGTTCTGCATCACCATTCGTTCCTCAATCTCGGCTGTCGCGGCCGCCTCCCCTTCATTTCTGTTCTCTTTCTGATACTGTGTATAGGAAACTTCATTCTGATAATAATGTTTTCTGCGCTGATTCTTGATCTTGTTTTTTGCCACACAGAACAGCCATTTCGTCATCTCTTCTCCTTCGAGATCGGCAACGGTTTCAAATTTTACCACCAATACCTCCCATACATCGTTCAGCACATCCTTCGCCGTCTCCCGGTCATTGTTCAACTGACCGCAGATATAACGGAACAGCACATGACTGTTTTCCTCGAATATGATCTGAAAAAATCGTTCCTCCTCTTGTCTCATACACTTCTTTCTCCCTCCTGTTATTTCGCTGTCCTTCTCTTCCGGGCCCGTCATATATGTAATGTGTTGAGACTATCGAAATCTTTCGTTTTTTCAGAATATTTCTACTATTTGACCTTATTACTTTTGTTAATAAAGCAAAATATTGCGTTATAACTGCACCGCGGCGCATAATCAAATTTTTTCTTTCGAAATCAGAAATTACTGTTTCTGACAAAAAAATTCCCGCAGAAAGGAGCTTTCTTCCTCTCTGCGGGAATCTTCTATTTTGGTTTTATTTTATTTAAAGTAAGCAACACCGGACTCAAAGATCTTCAGATCCTGCTCTCCGTAGATGTTGACTGCTACGCCGTTGTCGCGGCGCTCTGCGTGTGCCATCTTACCAAAGACACGGCCGTCCGGGCTGGTGATACCCTCGATTCCGCAGTAGGAACCGTTGACATTCCAGTACTCGTTGTTGGTCAGGTTTCCGTTGACATCGCAGTAGCGGGTTGCAATCTGGCCGTTTGCCATCAGCTTGTCGATCCACTCTTTCGATGCTACGAAACGTCCCTCTCCGTGGGATGCCGGATTGGTGTAAACACCGCCAAGCTCGGCGCCTGCCAGCCATGGGGATTTGTTGGTCACAACCTTCGTGTAAACCATCTTGGAAATATGGCGTCCGATGGTGTTGAAGGTCAGAGTCGGGGAATCCTCCGTCTGTCCGAGAATCTCACCGTACGGAACGAGTCCCAGTTTGATCAGTGCCTGAAATCCGTTGCAGATACCAAGGGCAAGTCCGTCTCTCTCATTCAGCAGTTTGGTAACAGCTTCTTTGATCTTCGCATTCTGGAATGCGGTTGCAAAGAATTTTGCTGATCCATCCGGCTCATCACCTGCGGAGAATCCGCCAGGGAACATGATGATCTGCGCCTGGTTGATGGCTTTTTCAAAGGCATCGACAGAACCGCAGATGTCTTCTGCGGAAAGGTTGCTGAATACCTGAGTGATAACTTTTGCACCGGCACGCTCGAAAGCTCTGGTGCTGTCATACTCACAGTTCGTTCCCGGGAAGACCGGAATGAATACGGTCGGCTGTGCCAGCTTGTGGGAGCATACGTGGATGCTCTTTGCCTGATAGCAGCTGTCTGCAACAATTCCGTTTTCGTCTGCTGCTGCCACATTCAGGGCATCTACCTCCGGAAGCTCTGCACCGGATACGGTCTTGAATACTTTTTCCAGCGGTTTGTTCCATGCGGAAACAGCCTCGCGGATGGTGATTTCGGTGTCTTTATAGGAAAGAACCGGTTTGTCTGTCACTTCACCGATGACGGTGTAGGTGCTTGCCAGCTCTCCGACTTTTTCAGCCGGAACTTCGCAGATCAGATCTGCAATATATGGAGTAAAGAGATCTCTCTCGTCTACATTGTGCTCGATGGTTACGCCGAGAGCATTACCGAATGCCATCTTGGATACGGCTGCTGCGATACCCTGACGGTCTACGACATAAGCGGCTTTCACACGGCCGTTCTGCATATCCTCATGCAGTTTTCTGTAGGTTTCCATGACGCCTTCGTACTCTGGAAGCAGATGTGCGTCGACTGGAAGGTGGATCCACACGAGTTTGTCTCCTGTGTTTTTCAGCTCCGGAGATACTACATCTTTTAATTTTGCAACGTCAACCGCGAAGGATACGAGTGTCGGCGGTACATCGATATGGTTGAAGGTACCGGACATACTGTCTTTTCCTCCGATAGACGGCAGGCCGTAGCCCATCTGTGCGTCGTATGCACCAAGAAGCGCTGCGAACGGCTGGCTCCAGCGGTGCGGATCCTCCGTCATTCTGCGGAAATATTCCTGGAAGGTGAAGCGGACTTTGCTGTAATCGCCGCCGACTGCCACGATGCGGGACAGGGACTCGGTTACGGCATAGACTGCTCCGTGATACGGGCTCCAGCTCGATACGTATGGATCAAAGCCGTAGCTCATCATGGTAACGGTGTTGGTTTTTCCATCCGGAACCGGCACTTTTGCAACCATGGCCTGAGTTTCAGTCAGCTGATATTTTCCACCGTACGGCATCAGCACGCTGGCTGCTCCGATGGAGGAGTCAAACATCTCGACAAGACCTTTCTGGGAGCATGCGTTGAGGTCTGACAGGGTGGACAGCCATTTTTCTTTCACGTCGGCAATGTCACCGCTTCTTTTTAACGGGGTGTCCTCTGCTTTTGGAATCTCTACGAAGACATCATTCTCCTGATGTGCTCCGTTGGTGTCCAGGAATGCACGGGAAATATTGACGATCTCTTTTCCTCTCCAGGAGAGTACCAGACGCGGGTCCTCGGTTACGACTGCAACTTCGGTTGCCTCCAGGTTCTCTTCTGCGGCATATTTCAGGAACTGCTCACGGTCTTTCGGGTCGATGACAACGGCCATACGCTCCTGGGACTCGGAGATGGCGATCTCGGTTCCGTCGAGGCCGGCATATTTTTTCGGTACTTTGTCCAGATTGATCTTAAGGCCCGGTGCCAGCTCACCGATGGCAACGGAAACTCCGCCTGCACCGAAGTCGTTGCATTTTTTAATCAGAAGGCTGACTTCCTCGCGGCGGAACAGTCTCTGCAGTTTACGCTCAGTCGGTGCGTTTCCTTTCTGTACCTCTGCACCGCAGGTCTCGATGGATTCTGTCGTATGTACTTTGGAGGAACCGGTTGCACCGCCGCAGCCGTCTCTTCCAGTACGGCCGCCGAGCAGGATGATGATATCGCCCGGATCGGAATTTTCACGGACAACGGCACGGCGCGGTGCTGCTCCAAGGACAGCTCCGATCTCCATACGTTTTGCCACGTAGTCCGGATGGTAAACTTCTTTGACATAGCCGGTTGCAAGACCGATCTGGTTTCCATAGGAGCTGTAGCCGTGTGCTGCTTCTCTTACGAGTTTTTTCTGCGGAAGTTTTCCTTCGAGTGTCTCGCTCTGCGGACGGGTCGGATCTGCGGCTCCGGTCACACGCATTGCCTGATATACATAGGTTCTGCCGGAAAGCGGGTCACGGATTGCACCGCCAAGGCAGGTTGCTGCACCACCGAACGGCTCGATCTCGGTCGGGTGGTTGTGGGTCTCGTTTTTGAAGTTGATCAGCCACTCTTCGTCTTTTCCGTCTACATCTACCGGTACGACGATGGAGCATGCGTTGATTTCATCAGACTCTTCCTGATCTGCGAGTTTTCCTTCGGATTTCAGTTTTTTCATTGCCAGAAGGGCAAGGTCCATAAGGCAGATGAATTTGTCATCACGGCCTTTGTAGAGTACCTCACGGTCGCTTAAGTAGCGGTCGTAGCTTTTTTTCATCGGCTCGTAGTAGTCGCCTTCGCCGAAGGTCACGTTGGTAAGCTCGGTGGAGAAGGTGGTATGGCGGCAGTGATCGGACCAGTAGGTATCGAGTACTCGGATCTCGGTCATGGATGGATTTCGTTTTTCTTCGCCGCGGAAGTAGTTCTGGATATGCAGGAAGTCTTTGAAGGTCATGGCAAGGCCGAGGGAATCATACAGGGCTTTTAATTCTGCCTCCGGCATGTCGATGAATCCGTCGAAGATTTTGACGTCTGCCGGCTCTTCAAATTTTGTCACGAGGGTTTCCGGTTTTTCAAGTCCTGTCTCTCTGGAGTCTACCGGATTGATGCAGTGTGCTTTGACTGCGTCAAACTGCTCATCAGTCATCTCTCCTTCGATAACATACGTAACGGCGGAGCGGATGATCGGCTGCTCGTCTTCTTTTAAGAACTGCACGCACTGTACGGCAGAATCGGCTCTCTGATCAAACTGTCCCGGAAGGAATTCTACGGAAAATACTCTCGCACCTTCTGCACGCGGGAAATCTTCCTGATAGCAGATATCAACCGGCGGCTCTGCAAAGACTACTTTACATGCTTTCTCATATGTCTCATCACTGATATTTTCTACATCGTACCGGATCAGCTCCCGTACGTTGGTTACGGTCTGGATGTTCAGATAGTGCTTGATTTCATGCTTCAGATCTTTCGCCTTAATCGCAAATTCCGGCTTTTTCTCCACATAAACGCGTCTGACTGTACTCATTTTTATCCTCCATTTGTCTGAATCATAGTCCCCAAAAAACGGGACAATCTTTCGTTACTTACAGAATAGCATATTTATCTTTATAAATGAAATTAATATATCTTATATGTTTTATAAGTTTTATTTCTTAATAGACGGACGCATTCCATTTTTCCTGCACTACCATCCCGCTCATCACCCATTTTCTCCCGTCCTAAACCGTCAGGCCCGCGCACTTTCTGGTGCTGGGGGATGCATTTGCAGGGGGCTTTAGAAATACTAAGAGCCTTGAAATTTGCGTTGTTATAAAAAAGTCAACTGTCTGAGCGCAGCGAGTTTTGACTTTTTTATAACATTTTTAGCAAATTCCAAGGCTCTTAGTATTTCTTATCCCCCGAAACAGTATCCCCCAGCACCAGAAAGTGCGCGGACCGTCCGTTTCCGTTTTTACATTCTATATTTCGCTTTTTTCTCCCGTGTCTGCAGTGCATTCCCCGCCTTTGCCGGCCGGTACAGCAGCATACAGGTTCCCGCATTCATAACAAGCGCACAGCACACATCCGATACGGAGTGCTGTTTTAAAAACATGGTCGAAAACACAATCAGCACCGTCAGGCCCAGGCAGACGTTTCGGAATACCGGGCGGTTTTTGAGCTGCTCGCTGTGTTCTACGGCAACAGCTACGGCTACGGAATTATATACGTGAATACTTGGGAATACGTTGGTCGGTGTGTCTGTCAGGTAAAGGCCTCTGACCAGATCCGTGAAAATGTTCTCCCGTGGGAATACCGTCGGGCGCAGGTTCTGGCCGTTCGGGTACAGATAGGAGATCACGAGGAACGCCGTCATTCCGATTCCCAGGTTGATAATCAGCTGATAATATTCTCTGCGGTTCTTGTTGCAGAGTCCGAAATAAAGGACAGACCATGCAATAAATCCAAACCACATAAAATAAGGAATCACAAAAAACTCACAGAACGGAATCATATCATCAAACGGAGTATGAATCAGATGATATCCTTTCGTAATGTGCGTTTCCAGATATTGAAAACATTTCAGATAGAAAATACCATAAACCACTACCGGAAGAAAATGCTTATATTTTTTTATTGTCTTCATAGTTTCCCTCCACTTTTCTGACGAGGTTTTTCTCTTCAACCTGCTGAAATTATAGCACACCGAAAACCGAAGTCAATAAGCTTTATTATTTTTTAAGAAACAATTCATCGGTTTCTGAAAACCGTCCTTGGGATGGAAATGTTCAAAGATCGCCGCGTCGAATTTTTTCCGTGTCCGGTTATATACATGCTCATCTTTTACCGTCCATGCAAATGCCGGTGTCCGAAACAGCATACGGTCGATCAGGAACCGGGCAGTCGGCGTAGCGGTGGTCGTAGGCGATAAAATCCGGTTTCCCGATAAAATTCAGCATCAGATGACGCGCCATTATCCGCAGGATCAGATGCACCTTATCATCCTTTGAAAAACGGCCGGAAAGCTGGCCGCGCAGCGTCTGCGGCATGTGGCGGCGGCACCAGCGGAGGGCCAGGCTGTTGAAGGATTCCATGCAGAACATACCGGTGTACCCCTCCATCTCCTTCTGAAATCCCGCACAGACCGCCGTGGAAAGTCCCGGCATCTTGATTTCGATTAAAAGCGGCACGCGGCCGTCTACCGTCTGCAGTACCTCACGAAGCAGCGGAATCTTTTCCGTGCTGTCGCCCAGATGGAACTGCTGGAGTTCCTCATACGTATAATCGCTGATTTTTCCCTCGTTTCCACACATCCGCTTCATCGTGTCATCGTGGAACACCACAATCCGTCCATCCTTTGTGATCTGAATATCCAGCTCGATGGCATATCCCTGCTCCGCCGCGCGGGCAAAAGCCGGAAGAGAATTCTCCGGAACTCCCTCCGCCGCGTTCCACAGACCGCGGTGCGCATAATTCCATTCCGCAAATTTCAGACATTCCTGCCGTCTCGATGTAGCCGGCAGAATGGAAAAGAAATAACCTGCTGCCAGAACGGCAAGCACTGCAAAAAATATGATCCAGAACATCATCTTTCCATCCCTTCTTTCACCCAGTCGCCCAAAAGGCGGAGACGCTCCGTTTCCAGTCCGATCCTTTCCTCCGTGCGGTGTCCGCCCGATTCTCCGTCCAGGTGGACCGGTTCCGCGCGGTCTGTCTGAAAGGAAAGGCTGCTGCACCGCTCCATATGTACCTCAGGAAATCCCGTGTGGCGTCCAAACAGCGCCATCGGCAGAAGATAGCTGACTTTCCATTTGGCAAGATTGGAAACCACCATCACGTCGAGCAGATCATCTGTCCCGTCCGCCTCCGGGCAGAAGCAAAAGCCGCCGCCCTCGTACGGAAAATTCATTGCCACTGCAAAAAGAACATTTTCAAACGAACGGTGTTCTCCGTTTTCCAGCGCTGCATCCAGTGTGAACGGTTCGAGATAAAAGAGCTGCCGCAGTGCAATCATCACATACGTAAGTTTTCCCAGATGCAGCCGGTTCAGCGTATTCTTGATTTTTGATGCCAGCGCCTCGTGGCAGATGCCTGCATCAAAACCGATGCCGGTGCTGACGAGAAATCTCCGCTTTTGGCTGCCAAGAAGCGCCGTTCCAATGTTGATCTCCTTTTCCTCCCCTTTCAGCACAGCTTCCAGCGCCTGCAGCGGATCGGAGGGAATTCCGGCACCGCGCGCAAAATCGTTGCCGCTTCCCGTTGGAATATAACCGAACTTTACATCCGACAGGCTGGTGATTCCATCGACCGCCTCATTCGCCGTACCGTCTCCGCCGATCGCCAGAAGGACATCATCGGGATTCCATACCCCTTTCGCGGTCAGCCGTGCTGCCGTCTCCCGTGCGCTTCCGTGATACTTTGTCGGATATACACGAAATTCCGTCCTGCGCCGCTCAAGCTCGCCCTCAATCACCGGCCACAGCTTCTCGCCGCGCCCCGACCGCGATTTTTTATTTACTATAATATGATACATTAAAGTCATACCTTCCTTTTTCTTCTGTAAAAAACCACTTCAAATCACCTGAATCATATTCTTACACAGCGAAACGGCAAGTGTTTCACTGCTGAGTGAACAGTAACCAAATCAGCCATATTGTAGCAGTTTTCCCCGCAAACCACAACTATCTTCACAAAATCTTAACTTGTTGCCGCCGTAAAAATTCCCGCACCCCTGTCTTTTCTTTCTTGACAGACCTTTTTGTTCTGCTAAAATAAAAAGTACCGCGGTTTCGTCCGCAGAACGTCACTCATTTCTGAGGAGGTTTTTATGAATTTTTACGATATGACACGCGCAGGGAGGATGATACGATGAAGCTCTCCCCCGCATTTCTCGCTTATAAGCTAAGCAGCGCTTTTTCGGTTCTTGCACCGGAAAACCTGCCGCTCTCCGGCACACTGGAGCTGCCTGTTCTTTATCAGACAGGCTCCGCAGCCACTGCGCACCGGGTCTTTCTCTGCACAGAAGAACAGATCGGCTCTCTTTCCTCCCTCCCTGAAGAAAGCAGTTCCCTTTTTCTTCTCTGTACCGAAGAACTGCCGGAGGAACTTCCGGCTCCGGTTTCGATCGCCGTTAAGAGCAGCGTATCCGCTGTTTTTTCGTTCCTGCAGGAGCTTTTCTGGACGTACGATTCATGGCAGAAGGAGCTGATGCAGGCACGTCTCGACGGAAAATCGATCCAGCATCTTTTAAATCTCTCCCTGCCTGTTTTTGCCCACCCGCTGATGGTGGTCGGCATGGATTTTTCCATCATCGCCGCAGCGTCCGAAGAACCTTCCTTTTTTCCCGAGAAGGTGTTTGGCTCCCTCGATGCAACGCGCCCGCTTCTGCTCTCCTTGACAGAAAGCAGCGAATACGCGTCCGTCCGCGATCTCGATGGATGGTTCCGCTTTCCGGATCACGTAACGGGACTTGGTTCCCTCTGCGTCAACATCACGCAGCATGGTCAGAGCGCCTACCGCCTGCTGCTCCTCGACACGAAAAAGGATCTTTCTGATTCCGAAGGCTTTCTTCTTGAATTTCTTGCAGAAATGATCCATCACGCCTTCCTGCACAATGTGATGCAGAAAACCTCGCCGGCGCAGTCGCTTCACACCGTGCTGCTCCGTGCCCTCGACGACCGGATGGCCGACTATATTGCGGTCAGCCAGGCTCTCGATGCGCTCGGCTGGCATTCCCGCCACACCTACTGCTGCCTCTATCTGCAGCTCTCCGATATGGATCAGAAAAACCTGACGGCAAACTCGGTCTGCGCCTATCTGGAAAATATTCTGACCGGCTGCTCCGCGTTTCCACACGGCGGCGGTATCGTTGCGTTCTTTAACCTCACGCTGTCCGATTTTTCCATGACCGATCTGATGGAACGCATGGTGCACTTTGTGGAGGACAGTTCCTTAAATGCCGGCTTTTCGCGCTGCATGAACGGCCACATGAATCTGCGCCGCCAGTATATCCAGGCAAAAATCGCCCTGCAGTTCGGTACGCGAAAATATCCCGACAAACGGATGCATCCGTTCAACGATATCTCGTTTGACTACATCCTCGATCAGGCAACAAAAAAGCTCCCAGGCTACATGCTGTGCCATGAGAGACTTCTCTTTCTGCAGGAGCACGACGACAGCTCCGGCAGTGACTATATGCGGACGCTCCGCTGCTATCTGGACAACCACTGCAATGTCGTCCAGACGGCGCGTGAGCTTTTTATCCACCGCAGTACCCTGCTCTACCGCCTGGAAAAGATCAAGGAAATTTTAGAATCTGATCTTTCCAGCCCGGATGAAATTCTGTATCTGATGCTTTCGTTCCGTTTTATCGACCTCGAGAATGAAGAAGAAAACCGTTCTGGATCTTCGCAGCCAGAAAAGCACAGATAAAACCAACCGCAATTCCCGCTAGGACATCGGTCGGGAAATGCACAAACAGATACAGTCTGGAAAATGCAATCAGGCAGGCCAGAATCAGTGCGGCAGCTCCTTCTTTTTTGTGCATCACAAAAATAGAGACTGCCGCCGCAAACGAGGCTGCCGAATGGCCCGATGGGAAGGAATAGTCCTTCGGAGCGGCAACCAGCAGCTTTACCTGCTCGTCAATCCAGCACGGACGCGGGCGCGCTGCCAGCGGCTTTAACACCAGATTACATAAAATCAAATCTAAAATCAGCGCGATCGCCATTCTTACACCGCATTTCCGGTATTTCGGAAGGATTAAGAAAACGGCGGTCAGCGCAATCCAGATCCATCCCGCATTTCCAAGTGAAGTGATTCCCACCATCACCCGATCGAGCACTGCATTGTGAAGATGCTGCAGTGCATATAAAATTGAAAAATCCATTCTTACCCCTCTCTGTAAAAAATGGGCATTTTTCTGCTGTACATCTGCTGATCGGCGGCCGCCTCGTACAGAAATTCCGCCAGGGCCTCTCTCGAGTATCCAGGCCGGAACTGGCTGCCGTCCAGCGAAATACTGCAGTTCTGCCCTACCTTTTTCACTTTCCCGTCTCTTCCCGGACACGTCCGCACCAGTGTCCAGTTCAGATCGCTCCGTGCCAGAACCTGTCCCATCTTCTGCATATCTTTATAGACACCTGGCCAGAAAATCTGCATGAATTTCGTACTCATTCTCTGGTATTTGTCCTCGCAGTCTCCAAACGCATGAATGCAGACATGGCCTACCGTCACAAACCGCGTTTTTCCAAGCTGCTTCATGGCCGAGAGAATCATCGCGTTTCCGTCAGCCAGCGGTGTCTCCTCTTCTTTTACATGTTTCACACGCATCGGAGTCAGCACGCTGATGACTGCATCCGCTTCCAGCAGTGCCTCCAGCACGCGTTCCCGGTTCTGAAGGCTTCCCTCAATCACGGTCATATTTTTTCTCGGCCAGATCGCTTTTGCATCCGGCACGTAGGCGGTCACCTGTGCGCCGTGAAGAAGCGCCGTGTTGGTCACATACTGCCCAAGCAGTCCCCCCAGACTGAATATTGTAATTTTCATGAAATCCTCACTCTCATCTGTGTGTCTTTTGTATCCTCCGCAGATTTTTTGACACACTTTCCTAATGTTATCTCCTATTCTAACACACCGCCCGTATACGATACAATGAAATAAAACTAAAAAAAGTATAACCTTTTTCGTCCTTTCTTCATATCGTAAGTAGAACCGTATTTTCAGGAGCTTTGATCTTATGCCCTATACTATCGTAATCGATGCCGGACACGGGGGAAGTGATCCGGGCGCTGTCTATGAGGGACGCAGGGAAAAGGATGACAATCTTTCCCTCGCCATCGCGGTCGGTGAGCTTCTTTCCCGGCAGGGTGTCTCTGTCATTTATACCCGCACAACCGATGTTTATCAGACGCCGTTTGAAAAGGCGCAGATGGCCAATCAGGCGGATGCCGACTTTTTTATTTCTTTTCACCGGAATTCTTCGGAGGAACCGAACCAGTATACCGGCGTGGAAACGCTTGTCTATGACAACTCCGGCATCAAACAGACAATGGCAGAAAACATTAACGGCGCGCTCTCGGAGCTGGGATTCCGGAATCTCGGTGTCAAGGCACGGCCAGGGCTTGTTGTTCTGCGGCGGACGAAAATGCCGGCTCTTCTGATTGAAACCGGCTTTCTGAACAATGAGCAGGACAATACGCTCTACGATGAAAAGCAGGAAGAAATCGCCCGCGCCATCGCGGATGCAGTGCTTGGAACGCTGGATCTCGAGACGGTCACGGAGGCTGACCGGCGCGCTGCGGAAACGGAGGCCGCCCGTCCGTCCGTTTCAACAGCGGATACCGTCACTGCTTCCGCTTCGCCCCATCCCACGCCGCCGGAACAGGAAAATCCTTCCGATACACCGGAAACCTTCTACCGTGTCCAGACCGGCCTTTTCCGCATCCGCCAGAATGCCGACCGTATGCTTTACGACCTTCTCGACCAGGGCTATCCCGCTTTTCTTCTCGCCGAGGACGGCTTTTTCAAAGTCCAGGTCGGCGCTTACCGCCAGCTCGGAAATGCCATTCTGATGGAACGCCGCCTGCGCCGCGACGGCTATTCCACCCTGATTACCACCTGAGCGTCTGACGCATCAGTCGAAAAAAGAGCGTGCCGGAATTTTATTTTCCGGCACGCTCTCGTTCTCCTTATAACTTTTTCAGTTTTGCAAACGAAGCAAACATTTTCTTCGTACCAGCCTGGTCGAAGTTGACGGTAACTTCATAATCTCTTCCGCCGTCCACGATATCCGTGACAATGCCGACACCGAACTTGATATGGCGCACCGTATCCCCAATTTCGTAATCGAGTTTCGTCGCCTTCTGCGCGCTGAAGGTTTTCGCCTGCTGCGGCTTCTCGCGGAATGCCTGCTTCATCGCCGCATAAACGCTGCCTCTCGTCGGAATGTCCATCTTCGGCTTCCGGTCTTCGATCTCCCCGCGCTCCCGCTCCAGTGAAATCAGCTCCCGCGGAATCTCTTTGACAAAACGGGACATCTTGTTGTACTGCACTTCGCCGCGGATCATTCTCTGGCGCGCACACGTCAATGTCAGATGCTGCATCGCACGCGTGATGCCCACGTAGCAGAGACGTCGCTCCTCCTCCAGCTCCGACGGATCATCCCCGGTGATCGTCATGTAGCTCGGGAAAATGCCATCCTCCATGCCGGCAAGGAATACGTTCGGGAACTCCAGTCCTTTTGCGGAATGCAGTGTCATCAACAGCACGTAATCGCTCTCCTCATCCACCGAGTCGATATCAGACACCAGCGCAACCTCCTGCAGAAAACCACCGAGAGATGGCTGTTCGGCGCTCTCCTCATAATCCGCAATCTTTGAAATCAGCTCGTCGATGTTCTCGATGCGGGCTGCCGCTTCTTCGGTTCCCTCCGCCTGCAGATCTGCTACATAGCCGGTCTCCTCGATGATTTCATTCAGCAGCTCTTTGACCGACAGATAATCTGCTTTCGCGCGGAGTACCTGTAAAAAGGACGTGAAGGATTTAATCTTATTTAAAGACCGCATCAGCCCCGGCACATACTCGGCCTCAAGAAGCGCATCGTAGAAACGGATGCCCTGCTCTGCCTCCCAGTCCTGCACTTTGTTGATCGTCGCCGCTCCGATACCGCGCCGCGGAACGTTGATGATACGCAGTACCGCAAGGTCATCCTCCGGGTTCTCGATCACACGCAGATACGCCAGCAGATCCTTGATCTCGCGTCTCGCATAGAAGTTAACACCGCCCACGATTTTATATGGAACATTTGCAAGCAGCAGTTTCTCCTCAAAAAGACGGGACTGTGCGTTGGTACGGTAGAGAATTGCATAATCACGGTACTTCTTTCCCTCCGTGCGGACGCCGCGCGTGATTTCTCCTGCCACGTACTCCGCCTCCTCAAAACCGCTCTGGAACTGCCGCAGATCGATCAGGTCACCCTCCGGATTCTCTGTCCACAGGCGTTTTGCTTTTCGTCCCTGGTTATTCGCAATCACTTCATTTGCCGCATTCAGAATATTCTGCGTGGAACGGTAATTCTGCTCCAGTTTAATGACCTTCGCATCCGGGAATACATGCTCAAAACTCAGAATATTTTCAATATTCGCCCCGCGGAATTTGTAGATCGACTGGTCATCATCGCCGACAACGCAGAGATTGCGGTATTTTGCCGCCAGAAGGCTCACAAAGCGGAACTGAACCGTGTTGGTATCCTGATACTCATCGACCATGATATAGCGGAACTGCTCCTGATAATAGTCGAGCACTTCCGGGAACTGCTGGAATAATTTTACTGTCTGTACCAGCAGATCATCGAAGTCCATCGCATTGTTTTTCTTTAACTCTGCCTGATACTCCGCATAAACTGCCGCATACTTCTGCAGCTTCCAGTCGATTCCCGCGTCAATCCGGTACTGGTCCGGCTCGATCATCTCATCCTTTGCGGACGAAATTGCCGCCATGATCGCACGGTCGCGGTACAGTTTCGGATCCATCTGGAGCCGTTTCATGATGTCCTTGATCAGCGATTTCTGGTCATCGGTATCGTAAATTGCAAAATTGTTGGCGTATCCCAGACGTTCAGCATGGCGGCGCAGAATCCGCACGCAGCTGGAATGGAAGGTGCTGACCCAGATCCGCTCCGATCCGTATCCCACGATTTTATCGACACGCTCACGCATTTCTCCGGCGGCCTTATTCGTAAAGGTGATCGCCATAATATTCCATGGATTGACGCCTTTGTCCCGGATCAGGGAGGCGATGCGGTGCGTCAGTACCCTCGTCTTTCCCGAACCGGCACCTGCAAGGATCAGAAGCGGCCCTTCGGTGTGCTCCACAGCTTCCATCTGCATCGGGTTTAATCCTGTTTCTGTCTGATTCATGTTCTTTCTCCTTCATCTGCTTCGAATCTTTTCACATGCATCTCAGTATATAACAAATCCGCCCCGGTTACAAGTAAGAACGAACATACGTTGCATTTTTATCATGGAAACTTTTTTTCGCAAAGTCCTTGCTATCTGGTATTAAAAACTATATAATGGGAACCGTGAGGTGATAACAAATGACGATAGACTCAGATAAAATTCTTCATGATTTACTGAATTCACTGGATTCTCTCGAAGGCATCCGCCCGGGGGAAATCCCGAACATTGCTTTATATATGGACCAGGTCACGACCTTTATGGACGCACAGCTCGCTTCTTCGCGCCGCTTCGAGTCCGATAAGGTTCTGACAAAAACAATGATCAACAACTATGCAAAAAACAAGCTGCTCCCGCCGCCGGTCAAAAAGAAATATTCGCCGGAGCACATGATGCTTCTGGTTTTTATTTACTACTTTAAAAACATCCTCTCGATCACGGATATCCAGACACTGCTCGCCCCGATCACCGATCGGTATTTCGGCACGGAGAGCGGCTTTTCCATCAAAGATATCTACGACGAAATTTTCCAGATGGAAAAAGAAGAAATTGCATCCGTAAAAGAAGATCTTCTGAAAAAAGCGGATGTATCCAAGTCCATGTTCGGCAGCTCACCGGAGGAGGACCGGGAATTTCTCCAGCTCTTTTCGTTTATCTGTCTGCTGAGTTTCGATGTCTATCTGAAAAAACAGATGATCGAGCACATGGTGGATGAACTGGCATCCCTCGCGGCGCCTTCTGATCCGAAAAAGAAAAATTAAGAACAAACGTGTAAAATCAAAAAAGACGGCTGCGTTGGAATCGCACCGTCTTTTTTGATTTTACACATTTTCTTTCTTTTCCATCCGTTCAAACACCATCTCATATCCGTCGTTTCCATAGCTTAAGGAACGGTTCACGCGGCTGATCGTCGCCGTGGATGCTCCCGTCTTTTCGGAAATTTCCAGATACGTTCTCTTCTCCCGCAGCATTTTCGCCACTTCAAACCGCTGCGACAGCGAAAGCAGTTCATTGATGGTGCATACATCCTCAAAAAAAGTATAGCATTCTTCCTTATTCTTCAGACACAAAATTGCCTCAAAAAGCTGGTCTACTGCTTCTGAATGAAGTTTCTTGTTCATTTCAAGCCCTCCTGTACGAAAATTAAGTCCCCATCTCATTCTTATAACTCGGAATACTACCATTTTAGCACAGTAAAGTGTGAAATACAAGTCCTTTTATCCCTGCATCAGCAAAGCCTGTACCATCGACTCCCGCTGTCTGCGGTAATCGCTCGGCGAACAGGCCTTTACCGTCTTGAAGGTACGGTTGAAGGCACTTAAAGAAGAGAATCCGGAATTCATCGCCACATCCGTGATACTCATCTTTTTGTCGTACAGAAGCTCCTCTGCGCGTTTGACGCGTTTAGAATTGAGGTACTCATAGAATGTCATGTTCATGTACTGCTTGAAAATTCTGGTAAAGTGGAACTTGGAAAATCCGCTGACCGTAGCTACTTCCTCGAGAGAAAGATTCTCCATGTAATGGACATTGATATAACGGCAGACGCTTAAAACAGCCTCTATATATTCCTGCTGCTTCATTGCCCCGAACGTATTCTGCGCGTTGGCATCCGAAAAGCCCTTGCGGCCAAACTCTGAAAAAAGCTCTTTGAGGCCGGTGCAGATTCTGTGCGTCATCACTGCGCCTCATTATCGTATTCCCGCACCAGTTCCAGAATCTGGCTGCGTAGAAACAGATAGAAGGGATCTTCCTCATCCTCTTTTTTGAAGTAGATGGCCGGAAGCCGCAGGAAAATCGTTTCCATTTCTTCCTGATTCTCCACACAGCCCGGTTCCACCAGCATGACAATCCGTTCTCCCTGGGATACGAATCTCATTCCGTGTACAACGCCGGAATTGATCATAATGATGTCGCCCTCTTTGAGATTATAGCTGTCTTTTCCGACAACAACCTCATATTCGCCTCTGGTCGGCATGATAATTTCAATTGCGGTATGCCAGTGCTTCGGATAGCCTTCTGTCACGGTGTTGTGAAAGATTTCAAACGCCGGCGGGTTTGCTGCATTCCGGTCAAATGTTTTCCCATGTTCCACTTTCTTCATCTTATTTCTTACCTCTTTTTATTACAGCAGCTCTGTAAACAGATCTTTTACGGTCGGATAAATCTTTGCAAATTTCTGATACTGGCGCTCATATTTCTCAACCAGTTCCGGTTCCGGCTCGATGGTCTCTGTCACACGAACAATTTTTTCTGCCGCCTCTTCTACGGATGAAAAGACACCGCAGGCAACGGCTGCCAGCATGGCTCCGCCAAGTGCCGGGCCTTCCTCGGACTCAATACGGTCCACTTTGATGTTCAGCACGTTTGCGATCATGCGTCTCCACAGCGGGCTCTTTGCACCGCCTCCGCAGATTTTCGTTCTCTCGATCTGGATGCCGAGGGATTTTGCTACCTCAAAGGAATCGCGGATCGCAAAGGCAACGCCCTCGAGAACAGCCTGGGTCATATCCTCTCTTGTGGTGTCCATGGTCAGGCCGATGAAAGTTCCTCTTGCATCCGGGTTGTTGTGCGGGGAACGCTCGCCCATCAGATACGGCAGGAAGAAGACATTATTCTCGCCAAGTTTTGTGATGTTCTCCTGCTCTTTTGTATATTCTTTTGTGCGGATGATTTCATCCATCCACCATTTGTTGCAGGAAGCTGCACTCAGCATGCATCCCATCAGGTGATAGTGGCCGTCTGCGTGTGCGAATGCGTGCAGGGCATTGTGGCTGTCTACGCCGAATTTGTTGCTGGAAATGAATACGGTTCCGCTTGTACCAAGGGAAACGTTGCACATGCCGTCGCCTACGGTTCCGGTTCCGACTGCGGCTGCTGCGTTGTCTCCGGCTCCTGCTACAACTTTACAGGTCTCCGGCAGTCCAAGTTCTGCTGCTACTTCCGGTTTTAAGGTTCCGACAGCGTCAAAGCTCTCATGGAGCTCCGGCAGCATCTCCAGGGAAATACCGCAGATTTCTGCCATCTCTTTGGACCAGCATTTGTTCTTGACATCCATCAGAAGCATGCCCGATGCATCGGAGTAGTCGCTTACGAATGCGCCGGAGAGACGGTATGCCAGGTAATCTTTTGGAAGCATGATTTTGCAGATTTTTGCGAAGTTATCCGGCTCATTTTCTTTCACCCAGAGAATCTTCGGTGCGGTAAAGCCTGCAAATGCAATGTTTGCGGTGTACTCGGAGAGTTTTTCTTTTCCGATTACGGTGTTCAGATAATCGGTCTGTTTTGCGGTACGGCCGTCGTTCCAGAGGATCGCCGGGCGGATGACGTTATCGTTCTCATCCAGGATGACAAGGCCATGCATCTGGCCGCCGAAGCTGATGCCGGCTACCTGGGATTTGTCTACGTCTTTTACCAGCTCGCGGATTCCCTCTTTGCTCTGTTCCCACCAGTCTTCCGGTTTCTGCTCAGACCAGCCTGGATGCGGGAAATACAGCGGATACTCTCTCGATACAATATTTACAATTTTGCCTTCCTCGTCCATCAGAAGCAGTTTGACAGCGGAAGTACCAAGGTCAACACCAATAAAATACATGTCGAATCTCCTTTTTCTACTCTTTTTCAAAAAGGGCGGCAGCAGACCTAGATCTCTGCTCCGCCCTTTTGCTTATGCGTTACTGCATATCTTTCTTATTTTTCAGTGATTCTTCCGGAACGGATTAGCCCCACGGATTCTCTGTCGGGTAACGAACACCCTTCGGCTGGTTGTAGCCGATCTCATCTACTTCAACACCGAGCATTTTGAATACTTCGAATAACGGTTTTCCGAAGTGTCCGAATGCTACTGCGCCGTGATGCGGATAGTTTTTCTCTACCAGTACGTGACGGTAGAATCTGCCCATCTCCGGAATAGCGAAGATACCGATGCTTCCGAAGGAACGTGTTGCTACAGGAAGAACCTCGCCCTCTGCGATGTATCCGCGCAGTTTTGCGTCAGATGTGCTCTGCAGACGATAGAAGGTGATGTCTCCAGGAACGATATCTCCCTCGAGGGTACCCTGTGTTACTTCTTCCGGAAGGGTTCTTGCCATGATCATCTGATATTTCATAGAGCAGAATGCCAGTTTGGTGGAAGCGGTATTTCCGCAGTGGAATCCCATGAAGGTATCTTTTAAGGTGTAATCAAATTTGCCTTTGATTTCGCTCTCATACATATCCTTCGGAACGGTGTTGTTGATGTCGAGGAGTGTTACGGTGTCTTTGGATACAACGGTTCCGATGAACTCGGACAGTGTTCCGTAGATATCTACCTCACAGGATACCGGGATGCCCATCTTGGTCAGACGGCTGTTGACATAGCAAGGAACGAATCCGAACTGTGTCTGGAATGCCGGCCAGCATTTTCCGGTCAGGGTTACGTATTTTCTGGAGCCTTTGTGTGCTTCGATCCAGTCTAACAAGGTGATCTCGTACTGAGCCAGTTTCGGCAGGATTTCCGGTTTCAGGTTTCCTTCGCCGAGCTCTTTTGCCATATCTTCTACGACTGCCGGGATTCTCTCGTCGCCTGCGTGTTTGTTGAATGCTTCAAACAGGTCAAGCTCGGAGTTCTCTTCGATTTCTACGCCGAGGTTGTACAGCTGTTTGATCGGTGCGTTACATGCCAGGAAGTTGGTCGGACGCGGTCCGAAGCTGATGATTTTCAGGTTCTTAACAGCTACAACTGCAGTTGCAACCGGTACGAAATCTTTGATCATGGCTGCTACGTCTTCTGCATCGCCAACCGGGTACTCTGGAATGTATGCGTGCAGGTTGCGCAGTTTCAGGTTGTAGCTTGCGTTCAGAACGCCGCAGTATGCATCGCCGCGTCCGCCTACAAGGTCGTCGCCGGTCTCTTCTGCTGCTGCTACTACCATGCAAGGTCCGTCGAAGTATTTTACAAGCAGGGTTTCCTCGGTCTCCGGTCCGAAGTTTCCAAGGTATACAACAAGTGCATCACACTCTGCTTTTTTCAGGTCTTCGAGTGCGTTCATCATGTCGATTTCATTCTCGACGATGATTGGACATTCGTAGATTTCTCCGTCGTATGCTTTTACGACTGCTTTTCTTCTGTTCTCGGAAAGGCTGTTCGGGAAGCAGTCACGGCTTACTGCAACGATACCTAATTTGATTTCCGGTGTATTGTTGATCATTTTTGAAGATCCTCCTTTTTTTGGTTTTCTTGGTTTTTGGTTTCTTTTTATGTTCAGAACTGCTCTTTTGGGGCAGTGTTTCTGATTTCTGGTTTTGTCTCTGGTTTTATTTTACCGAGAGGTTTTCTCCTTTGATGCCTGCTACGCTTCCAGCGATGTTTGCATCCGGGTGGCTTAAGAGCCATTTGTTTCTGGCGAAGAGCAGGTCGTCTTCCGGGGTGTGTTTTTCTTCCAGGGTGATGTCGGTATTGGTTCCTTTTGGAAGGACTACGACGCATTTGAAGCCGCTGGCTGCCACGTTGCATGGTGCGTAGTGGAGGGTGGTTGCGTAGACTTCAATGGTGGTTCCGGCCGGGATTAAGAAGGCCTCCATTCTGGATGAGTCGTAGGTGTGGTCTTCGGTGATGTCCTGTTCTTTTCCGAGGATCAGGATCAGGTCGGTTACGGCGATGTTGATTTCGCTGTCGCGGTGGTATTCTACGGCGTTCAGTAAATGGTTGTGGCCGTTGCAGTAGCCGATCTGGATCGGCATGCCGCCGTAGAGGCTGTCGGATACGGACTGGGCGCTTTTGCAGGCTTCGAGGCTTTCAATGGAAGGCTCGTAGACTACGTCGTCGGGACATGGGGTCTCGGACATGGCGGTGATGATGTCGCTGACGTCGAGGTCTTTGATGACTTTGCCGTACTGGCGGAATGCTTCGTCTGTTACTTTCAGAATCTGCATTGTTTTGGTGCTCCTTTCGTACAATTAGTTTAATGATTGAACTAATTGTAATATAGCACTTGTATGTACTTCTTGTCAACATGTATTTGGATGAAAAAACGGACGGGTTGACAAATAAGGGGGAGGTTGGTATACTTTAATACGTTAAAATAATAAGACGCTAGGGGAGCCTTTGGCTGAGAACGTGGGACAGGGATAAGCTCACGGACCTCACTACCTGAACGGGATAATTCCTGCGTAGGGAAGCTGGAACGTGGTTTCGGATGTGATTCGGGACTGTGTTTTTATGTGAGCCCCTCCAAGCGGAATGCGAAGGAGGTTTTTTTATGAGTTTTTTTGTTACTGCTGACGGCGGACTGACGACGGCCGGTTATGTTGGATGCGTGGTGCTGATGGTGGCGCTGGTGGTGATTGCTTCGGTTCTTTCTGCTCAGAAGAGTAAGGGGACGGGAATGGATGCAAGGAGCTGGCGTTTTGTGCGATGGGGATGGCGCTGGCGTTTGTGACTTCGTATGTGAAGGTGTTTGAGCTGCCGTACGGGGGATCGGTTACGTTGTTTTCGATGCTGTTTATTGTGCTGATTGCGAACTGGTATGGGGCGAAGACGGGTATTCTCGTTGGTTTTGCTTATGGACTGCTGCAGTTTATCCAGGGGCCGTATGTGCTGTCGCTGTTCCAGGTGTGCTGTGATTATGTGTTTGCGTTTGCGGCGCTGGGTGTGGCCGGATTCTTTGGAAAGAAGAAAAACGGGCTGCTGATCGGGTATATTGTGGCTGTGCTGGCGAGGGGATTTTTCCATACGTTAGGCGGATATCTGTACTGGATGGATTATATGCCGGAGAATTTCCCGCAGTCTTTGAAGGCGCTGTATCCGATTATTTACAACTACAGCTATCTGCTGGCTGAAGGTGTACTGACGGTGATTCTGATCTCGCTGCCGCCGGTGAAGAAAGCACTGCAGACGGTTGCAAGAACGGCACATGGTGCAAATTAAATAGAATTACGTGAAAAAATCCGGGAACGCATGATTTTGCGTTTCCGGATTTTTTACGTGGATATCAAAATTTACTGAGCACTCTCCTCTGCGGCTGTGTCGGCGGCGGAACTCATGGGGGTGATGACGATGTTTTCTACGCCGATTCCGGTTTTGCGGGTTACGATGTCTTCGATCTGGGCACGCTGTTCCTCGGTTACTTCTTTCATCGGAACGACGATGTCGGCGGTTTCGCCGGTCAGGTTTACGACGACATCGTTGAAGCCTTTGGCTTCGAGGAGGAGTTCGGTTGCCGACTCTTTTTCTACGAGTTCCGTCATTTCCACCATGCTCTGGACGGCGCTCTGGCGCTCGGTTTCGGAGAGGTTGGTGTTGTTGATGATTTCGTTTAAGGTGTCTTTATTCTGGGAACGGATCTGTTCCCGGTCGATTCTGGCCTGGGCCATGTATGTAGATGCCCCGGCAAGGACAGCCTCTCCCGGTGTTTCTGTGATGGTCCGCGAGGAATCGCCAGCGGCTCCGGCGTCCACCTCATCGGTGATGTCGGTGTCAAGGCTGGAGATGTCTTTTAATACGGTGCTTGTGTCTGCGGTGGTTCCGTCTGCCGTTCCTTTGGTGGACAGGGTGCTGTCCGCATAGTTGATGTATCCGGCGACGGCAATCATGATCGCAAGGGCGGTGATGATGACCTGGTTTTTCCGGAATTTTTTCTTTTTCCCGGCCGTCTTTTTCGGCGATGGTGTCTCTGCCATTTTCTCAGGTGCATTCATTTCCTGTTCTAATTTTTCCACGCATTTGACTCCTTTACTTCATTTTGACTACTTTAATCTTATTTGCGCCCACCTGAAATAATGCCATCACGGCCTCCTGAATCTCCTGTATCGTCACCGGGTTTCCCCCGCCTTCTGCGATAACGAGCACGCCGCGCACCGCCGGGTACTCCTCGGAAACCACATACGGTGTCTCGGCCCCGTTCTGTGTCTTTTCATAGACAGTTGCCTCATCCTGCGACGAGGATGTAACGCTTCCGGTCTCCTCTCCCTTCTTGTTTTCCTCCGTTGTGCTCCGCGTTGGGACATCTTTTTCCACAATCTTTTTTCCTGTGGATTCCAGCGTCACCACGACGTGCACTGCGCCCACACCGTCCATCTGGGAAAGTGCGTCACAAAGGCGCTGTTCCATCTCCTCCTGCACCGAAAGTCCCGCATCCCCCGCCGGACGCACAGCCGTCTCCTGCGGCTGTTCTGTCTCCTCACTGGTCTTTTTTGTTCCCGTCGGCAGCAGCAGGACAACGCCGATTGCCGCCAGCAGGAAGTACAGCATCCACTGCTCCTTTTTCTGTTTCCGGAAAAACGCCGCTGCCTTTTCCCTCATAGGCCTATTCCGAAATCTCTACCATAATATGCGCCGGATCGGTTCCGTAGACCTCACTTAAAACACTTTTGATCTCTGTCAGCTTTTCATCGAGCATTTCCCGCTGTTTTTTCTGTTCTTCGCGGTAAATGCTCGTCTGCCGCATCGGCGCTTCAATGCGGATCTCTTTTGCCTCACCGGTGTTTCCCGGCTCCAGCGTTACCGAAACGGCTGCCCCCGGAATGCCGCTCTCTGACAGATACATCCGGATCTGGCGCTCCGTCTCTTTTTCCCAGGCGCCCACGTAATACTGTTTTTCAAAGCTTTCTGCACGAATCTGTACATTTTCCATTGCTGCTGCCTCCTCTTCCAGCGTCAGACGGTCGAGCGTCTGCGCCATTTTCTGCTCCAAACCTCCCGCTTTTAGCACGGGCTGGAAAAAAATCAGTACCATCACAATTCCAAGAAAAAACTGAACCGGCTTCTTGTCCTCCTTCTCCGGGATCAGGTTCAGCACAGTTGTCATAAAAATCAGAAAAATTGAAATATTCTTAAGCCACTGCAGAATCTCTTCTACCATGCCGCCTCCCGCCGCTGCCTGCCCAACTACACGCTAGAGCGTGTCTGAAAAACCATTTCCGCAAGCTGCAAGCCCCACTTTGCGGGAGATTTTACCCTCATTCGGTTGCCGTAGCCCGCTACGCCGCCCTCATTCGGATAAAATCTCCCACAAACTGGGACTCGCAGCTCACGAAAAGCCTTTTTCAGACAAGCTCTAGGAAAAAGTTCCCGCCAGGATTGCAATCGTCAGCAGAAACAGGACTTCTACGGTCAGAAGGAGACGCAGAAGCATCGCATATCCTTTTCCTGCCGCCGCAAGACATCCCGCGATCCGCTTGTCCGAGACGGGCTGTGCCGCCGCGGCGAGAAGGCGGAAGGAAAGACCCGAAACGAGAAGTTGAACGGCGGGGACCATGCCCGCTGCGAGCAGTACCAGCATTGCCGTCACGCCAAAGCAGTTGCGGATCAGCACCGCGGAGCCTGCCACCAACTCGGTTACAGCATTCACCGCATTTCCGATGCCGGGAATCATTCCGGCAGTCCGCCAGAGTGCCATCTGCCGCAGGGAATCGAGCGCCGGTGCGATCAGATTCCGGATCATCTGCATTCCCACAAGTACGCCGAGCGACGATTTTAAAAGGCCGTTCACGCAGGTTTCCAGCAGCTCTGTCATATGGGACAAAATCTCCTCGCCGGAAAGATCGTTTACAAGGGCGATGAGCAGATAGATATGGATCATCGGGAGGACGAGGGCGAGCAGAAGCTTTTCGACAGCCAGAATCACTAGAAGGAGCATCTGATAAAACATCACGGCTGATGATGCGCCCCCGGCGGCCGCGGCCGCCAGATAGTAGGATGGCGTCAGGATCCGCATAAAAGCGACCAGCGATGTGATGACAGCTTTCAGGTTTTCCCCGCTCGACTGGAAATTTTTCAGAATCAGTGCAAGCGCAAGCAGATAGACCATATAAAAACTGGCGTCCCTGACCTGTTTTCCTTCAAAGAGAGAGGAAAAACTGCCGAGCACCGCGCCTGCCAGAACGAGGAGAAACAGCTCCTTCATCAGCCCCTTCTGCGCAAGGAATGCTGTTTTGGCACAGGAGAGAACGGCATTTCCGGCACGGAAGGTGCGGAAGGGATCGCCATCCTGCAGAAGAGAACGCACCGTACCGGCAAAAGAAAACTGCTGGCTGGACAGCAGGCTGTCCACTTCCTGCTGGATTGCATCGAAGTCGAGTTCTGCAAGAAGTTCGTCCTGCGCTGCTGCTGCCTGATCCGTTTCGGTATCCGCTGCTTCGATTTTCTGCGTTCTTCCCGTTCCGAAAATGAGACACAGAAAAAGCAGCGCCATGCCCCATCCGGCTTTTTTACAGAAAATCATGAACCGTTTCCAGCAGAGCGAGCAGCACTGGCATACTGACGGCAAGGACCGCCAGGCGGGCGAACAGTTCAATCTGCCCTGCAATGGAAGAATAGCCCGCATCCTTACAGATCCCGGCGGAAAACTGCCCCACATACGTGATCCCAAGCATTTTCAGCAGCGTATTCAGATACGATGAGTCCACCGGGAGATACGATTTCATTTGTGCGAGCATGCCGAGCAGATACTGCATTTTTCCGACGGTCCCGGCAAGAATGCAGAGGCCGGCACCGACCGTCACAAGAAGGGCAAATTCCGGCTTTGCTCCCTTTACTGTGATTCCAAGCAGCACGCCCGCCGTGCCAAGCGCAGCGATCCGAAGTATATCCATATGATCCCCTCCGTTTTTTCTCTCTGCTCTTAAATTGTAAACAGTTGTTTGATGTCCTCAAACAGCGCGGAAATATAGGGAAGAATCCAGAACAGCACAAGCACAAGACCGGCAAGGCTTGCAAGAAATGCCTGTTCTTCCCGGCCGCTGTGTTTTAATACCTGGCACAGGACCGATACCAGAATCCCGACTGCCCCGATTTTAAATAGAATCCCGACCTCCACGCCTGCTCCTCCGTTTTCAGACACGCCCTAAACCAGAATCAAAAATAAAAAAAGGCCTCCCATGATTCCAAGACTCTGACAGAGCCTCTTCCTTTCCGGCAATCCTTTCTGCAGTTCCGCGATCCGCTGCACAAGGCGTGCCTCATACCGGTCCAGATTCGCCTTCTGCATGGCGCGGTCCCCAGTGCCAAGGCTGCATCCGGCCTCCTGCAGCTCTTCTTTTTCTTCTTTTGTAAGGCGTGTATCCGCCAGGTGGACTGCCGTATTCTCTTCCAGAATCGCCGGCAGTGTCTTTCCGTCCGGGCGGCGCATATCCTCGGAAATATCCTGTAAAAAATCCCGGTACGGATCCCGCATCCGCCTTCCCGTCTCCCAGAACGCATCCGGCAGCGGGGAAGCCGCCGTCACAATCTCTCCACGCAGATACTGGATAATTTTCTGCAGTGTTTCCAGATCTTTCACATGGGCCGACAGCGCCGCACTCTTTGCAAAGCCGATCCCGACGCAGGCAAGAGAAGCCGCCAGTAAAACTGCAAGCCGCATCACAGAAACGCCTCCCTTCGGTACAGTGTCGTTCCTCTTCCGTCAAAAATAGCCTGTACACTTCCGGCGCGGGGTTTCGCATCCAGCACGATGTACCGCTCGAAAACGTGGGATTCCACGAGGCGGTTCAGGAGAGGCTTCTGCTTCATATCCTCCATGGAATTGCCATGCACGGTCGCGAGCAGCTTGCACCCGCAGTTAACGACGGACTCGATCGCACGGATGTCCTCGCCCGTTCCGATCTCATCGACTGCCACCACATCGGGCGACATGGCGCGGATCAGCATCATCATGCCCTCCGCCTTCGGACAGCAGTCGAGCACATCGGTGCGGATGCCGACATCATTCTGCGCAACGCCGAGATAGCAGCCTGCGATCTCGCTCCGTTCATCGACCACACCGACGGTCAGCCCCGGATACGGCGACTCCCCGTCCGAAATCTGGCGGATGATATCGCGCAGCATCGTCGTTTTACCGCAGCCGGGTGCGGAGACAATCAGGGTGTGCAGGAAACGGCCGTCTTCCCAAAGGTACGGCATCACTCGGTCCGCGCAGCCCTTTTTCTCATGAGCAACCCGCACGTTGATGCAGGATATATGGCTGATGCCTTTCACCTTTTCCCCTTCGATTACCGTCTTTCCGGCAATGCCGATCCGGTGGCCGCCCTCCACGGTCAGAAAACCCTGCCGCAGTTCATCCTCGTAGGCATAGAGGGAAAAACTTCCTATGTAATCCATCGTATCGCGGATATCCGTCGGTGAGACGGGATAACCTTTCTCCCACTCCCCGGTCAGTGCTCCGTCCGGGGTCAGAAAGTACTCCTGATCCTTTGCGACCACCAGAAGCGGCGCGCCGGTCCGCAGACGGATTTCCTGCAGGTCATCGGCCAGCAGATCTGTGTTTTTCAGAATTTTCCGTATATTCGCAGAAAACAGGCGCAAAAGTTCCCTTTGCTCCTGTTTTTTCTCTGGCGTAACAATATCCTTTTGTCTTCCTGTCCTTTTCATCTTCACCACCTCTTATCGTTATATATATGAGATGGCGGGACAGGTTATGCACGGTTTTTATGATTCTATTCTTTTCATGCAGATTTTCACGGGCTCCGCTGCCCAGACGGCGCCTTCATATCCTTTCTCCGGACTGAAATGCGTGCAGAAGCCCTCTTTCTTTTCCATTCCAAGAGAACCCGAAAGACCGGTTCCCCTCCACTTGCCGTAGCTCTCCTCCTCGGTCCAGATCCGGAAAAACAGCGTTTCAGCATTCTCCGCTGCGGCAAGGCGTTTCTGGTCTTCGGCGGAAAAATACCGTTCTGCCATGCGCTCCCAGGCAGCGCGGCGGTGCTGCTGCAGATCCATGCCGATCGGAATGGAAGCAAAAGCGCAGGCAGCGTATTCCCCCGAATGAGAAATATTAAAACAGATCTGCGGATGCCCTGGCAGGTACGGTTTTCCGTGCGCATTCCGTTCGATCGTTATCTTTTCTCCATCCAGCCCATACTGTTCCTGCATTCCCATCCGGAACAGCTCCCATCCGCACTGCGAGAGTTCCCGTTCCAGCTCTTTTTTTTTCGCCCTCCGGCTGTGTAATTTTTTTTCAGATAAACTACCGTCTCCTGCATCCTGCTTCTCCCTCTTCATAGAAAAAGAGACCGCGAAGCCTTTCAACTTTCGGCTCCCCGGTCTCTTCTCGAAAATTCTTTCTTATGCGTTTTTACCGCAGCAGTATTTGTATTTCTTTCCGCTTCCGCACGGGCATGGATCGTTTCTTCCGATTTTTTTGCCTTTGATTACAGTGCCGGATTTTTTCTGCTCCATGTAAAGCGTTTTCTTCTGCTCTTCTGTGAAGATCTCATCCCACATCGGCAGGTTGTACAGCCAGTCTGCTTTTGCGTCTACCATGTTTTTGTATAGAAGCTCTTTATCGTAAGCCAGTGTAACAACGGTATCCTCTTCCATCTCCTCGATCGGGTTCGGGATCACAAGGCTGTCGTTGATGCCGTCCAGGAAACCAACCATGGTCATAACGTCCACTTTGTATTTCTCTGCCAGCTCTTTTACGGTTCCTTTTACCACTTCATCCGGGTTGGAAAGAAGCTGCTCGTAAATGTTTTTCTCAATCAGGAAATAATTGGTCCAGAACTGCTGGAGCTGTTTTTTGTCTGCTTCCTGATTATAGGCGATATCACGCCAATTCTGTAATAAACTCATGTTATTATCCATCCTTTATCTGTTTCTCTGAGCGCGTTTTTTCGCGCCGTCCCCTAGCGGGATTCCGGTTTTTGTAACACGCTTTAGTATATCGGAAAGTCCGCAGAAAATCAACCTTTTTCTTCTTCCTGCTCCAGAATCGGGATTCTGGTATCGCCGAGCGGAATTCCTCTGTGTTCCACCGATGTAGAGAACACGATCTGCGTCTTCGTTCTTCCAAAATGCTGAAGCTGGCCGATAAACTGATCCAGCTCAGATGTCGTGTGGAACACAACCTCCATCAGCATCGAATAGTCGCCGGTCACGCAGTTGCACTCGATCACATTCGGACAGTCGGTGATGTACGGATAGAATTCCTTTTTCCGCACCGGCTCAACCTCCAGATTGATGAATGCCTTGATCCGATAGTCGAAAACCTCCGGGTTCACACTCGCGCGGTAGCCGGTGATCACCCCGTCCTTTTCCAGGCGGTCGATTCTCGCCGAAACCGTCGGCGAAGTGAGACTTACCTTGTCTGCAATACTTTTGAGCGGAAGCCTTGCATCTTCCTGCAGCAGTTCCACAATTTTCCGGTCTGCTGTATCCAGTTCACGTTTCATTCCCTCTCCTTACGTTCCTCCTGCTCTCCTTTTTCTTTCGGAGGCAGTCTCTTTACCACCGTATTTTCCACGCGGTGTTCTTTGACCCGCATGACCTTGATCCAGAGATCGTCGGTCTCGAGTTCAAACTGGCTGCCGTCATCCGGAACCGCACCGAGTTCACCGAAAATGTAGCCGCCGAACGTTTCATATTCATCGACCGGCAGTTTGATCTTCAGTTCCTCCGCCACATCATCCAACGAGGCACTTCCCATGATTTTCCAGGTGTCTGTGGAAATCAGCTCAATTTCCGATGGCTGCCCGATCTCCGCCTCATCATTCAAGTCCCCGACAAGCTGCTCGATCAGATTACGCACGGTGATAATTCCATCCATGCCGCCGTACTCATCCAGAACCACGGCAAAATAATTGCCGGTCTTTTTCATGTTCTGGAACAGCGTGGCAGCCTTGATGTTTTCAGGAACAAAATAAGGCTGTTTGATTGCTTCTTTCATGACATGATCGCGGTCCTTGGTGCGAAGCCGGAAATAATCCTTGGCATCCAGAACGCCGATGATATCGTCCACAGTTTCGCCGCAGACCGGGTAATACGAGTGGCGGCTCTCATGGATGAGCTGCTCCCACTCCTCAATCGAATCCTCCACCCACAGAAGATCCACATCGGTCCTGTGGACGCAGATTTCGTCGATCGTCAGATCATCGAACTCAAATACGTTCTGAATCATATCTTTTTCTTCGTTGTCGATGGTACCTTTTTCGCTGCCGGCATCTACCATCATACGGATTTCTTCCTCTGTTACCTGATCATCGTCCTCGTTCGGGTCAATGCCGAAAAGGCGCAGGATACCGTTTGTCGATACCGTTAAAAGTCCGACCAGCGGGGCAAAAATTTTCGAGGCGGTGGTCACAAGACCGGATACGCCAAGTGCGATTTTCTCAGAGTTGTGCATCGCAAGACGCTTTGGCACGAGTTCACCGAAAATCAGGGTAATATAGGATAAAAGCAGCGTAATCAGCACGACGGCAATGGCATCCAGCGTCTTTTCCGGGATCTGCACGCCCGCATCCACCAGGACCGAGACGAATCTGCCCGAAAAGTTTTCTGCCGCAAAAGCACTTCCTAAAAATCCGGAGAGAGTGATGACAACCTGTATGGTTGCGAGGAAACGCGACGGCTGCTCCGTCAGACGGAACAGCTTTGCCGCTTTCTTGTTTCCCTCCTGTGCCATTTTTTCCAGTTTAGCGTCGTTACAGGAGACCACAGCGATCTCCGCGCAGGCAAATACCGCATTGACCGCTATCAATACGACCTGCAAAAGAATACTGCCGACTATGTCACTGTCCAAACGTTTCAAACCTCCTCAATATTATTTATGCGTTTTTCAAAAATGCCACATAGGCCTTCTTGGCCTCGTAAACATCTGCTTTGCTGGTTACTTCCCATGGAGCATGCATGCTGAGAACCGGTACACCGGAATCAATCACTTCCATACCGTACAGAGACATGATGTAGGCGATGGTTCCGCCGCCTCCGACATCAACTTTACCAAGCTCTGCTGTCTGCCAATTTACTTTTGCATCATCAAAGATAGCGCGAAGAGCTCCGACGTACTCTGCATTGGCATCGTTTGAGCCACTCTTTCCGCCTGCTCCTGTAAATTTGTTAATTACGATACCTTTTCCGAAAAATGCAGCGTTTTTCTTCTCAAATGCTGCTGCATACAACGGATCAAACGCTGCACTTACATCGGAAGAAAGCATTCTGGAAGAAGCCAGACATCTCCGAAGTGCAAGCTCCGTTCCCTCACCTGCAAGTGCAAGCAGCTCTGCCATGGTGTTTTCGAAGAATGAGACTGCATGCCGGTTGCTCCGACGCTTCCGATCTCCTCTTTGTCTACGAGCAGGCAGCAGGATGTCTTCTCCGGTGCTTCCACCTCGAGCATTGCGACAAGAGAAGTGTATGCGCATACACGGTCATCCTGGCCGTATGCAAGAATCATGCTGGCATCCATACCAAGCTCACGCGCTTTTCCTGCCGGTACAATTTCAAGCTCTGCGGAGAGGAAATCCTCTTCTTCGATGCCATACTTGTCGTTTAAGAGCTTTAAGGTCATGGCTTTCACTGCATCTTTCTCTGTTCCTTCCAGCGGCTGGCTTCCGATCAGAAGATCGAGGTTCTCGCCCTCTACTACCGTACTTGCCGGTTTGGTCTGCTGCTCTCTGGAAAGGTGAATCAGGAGATCTGTCACACAGAATACCGGATCGTTATCATCCTCGCCGATGACTACATCCACTACTTCGCCATCCTTCTTGGCTACAACACCGTGGATTGCAAGCGGAAGCGTTACCCACTGCCATTTTTTGATGCCACCGTAATAATGGGTATCAAGATATGTAAATCCGTTGTCCTCATACAGTGGATTCTGTTTTACGTCAAGACGCGGAGAATCGATGTGCGCACCGAGAATATTCATACCCTCTGTCAGAGGCTTTGTTCCGATCTGGAACAGGGCAATGGCCTTCTTCATGCATACAGCATAAACCTTGTCACCCGGTTTTAACGCACGATTTTCTTTTACATAGGTGTCGAGGCTTACGTATCCGGCCTCTTCTGCCTGACGTACACTTTCCTTTACACACTCGCGCTCCGTTTTTCCGTGATCCAGGAATGCGCGGTAGCCGGCGTTTAATTTTTCCAGCTTTTTCATATCTTTTTTCTTGTACTCATTCCATGCTGTTTTTCGTTCCATAGCTTTTCTCTCTTTCTGTTTTCTTTCTATGATCCGTTCGTATTTTTTTGCTCCGGTCATAATTGCGATCTCTTTCATTATAATCTGTTTTGATGGGAAAAACAAGGACTTTCGGCTGTTAGAAAAAAGCCCCACAGCGAACCGTTTTTTCGGTTGCAGCGGGGCTTTAAGGGGAGGATAAGTATTTCCTTATTTTTCTTTTGTATCATCGAACAGGGGAATTTCGATGACACTGTTATTCTCCCCTGAATGTTCACTTTTATACATTTCTTGTAATTATTTTTTGATCAACAGCAGAAAAATCCTCTTCCGCCGCAGCAACAGCAATTGCAGATGGCATTGATTGCCATACATTCACAGCACCATTTTCCGAGATCACCTGCACTTCTCTCATAGCCGTAACCGCTTCCCATGTCGGAATACCACTGGCCGCTGCCCTGGAGCTGGTTTAAAAGCTGCTGGTACTGCAGATTCTGCGGTTCTAATTTGACTGCCATCTCGGCATCCTGCACGGCATTGATGTTGTTGCCGAGGCGCGAATTTGCGATCGCATGCAGGAAATACCATTTTCCGCTGCGGTCGGAAATGTCGTTCAGCACGTTCATCGCCTCGCGGAAGTGGCCGCTGTTGATGTAGTTGGCTGCCGCCTGCAGCCGCATTTCCTGCTCGGAATTTCCATAATCATTCCGTGCGGAGCCGCCGTTTCCGTACGCGCCGCCGAATGGGTCGAAGCCGCCGAACGGGCCATAGCCGCCGTAAGCATCTCCGCCATACGACGAACCTCCGCTCTGGTACGAGGTGCCGTGCTCGCGTTCATCCATGATCTGTTTGTACGCCTGCTGCACCTGTTTGAATTTTTCTTCTGCTTCTGCTTTATTCGGATTATTGATATTGGCATCCGGGTGATACGTCCGGCTGAGTTTTCGGTATGCTTTTTTGATTTCATCGTCCGAAGCCCCGCGGGACACGCCCAGCACCTCATATGGATCTGTCATCAGTCTTTATTTCTCCTCTTTTTGGCGCTCTTTTGCGCTTTTTCGCATTTCGTATTTTTCCCAGATACCAGCATACAATATATTTCGCAGAATGTCTACATTTTCCAGGATCGGAAGTTTTTCAAATGCACGCGACGCTTCCGCCGTCATCATCAGCAGGATTTTTTCTGCGGTTTCCTCGAAGTCCGGCTGATCGGCGATGGACAGAAACGGGTTGTAGTTTCCGCTCTTTTTATCTTTTTCCACGTCATCAAGCGCATCCATCAGGTAAATGAATTTTCCGATGTAAAAGCCGACCTGGCGCAGATCATCGCTCCAGATGTCCTCCTCCGGTATATAGATCTCCGCCATCACCTCTCCGGTATAGCCCGCCGCAAGATCGAGGTCTGGATTGTTTTCCTTCTCGCATGCATGCAGCTTTTCGAGGTAATCCTGCACTGCTTTCGTCTGGCGCGGATACGATGCCTCGATGCGTGTCACAGATTTTTTCAAAGCCTTTGCCGCTGTAAACGCCGCGTAGTTTTTCTCGTCCTCCCAGTCATCCAGCAGATTGTAATAGGCGAGCAGCACGTTCATGTCTGCGCAGTATTTTGTGTATTTGTTCCGCAGGCATTTATGTTTTTTGCCGGGATGAAGAAAGCAGTAATGCTCCTCTTCTTTTGTCTCACACTCATAAAGCCCGGTCAGCAGGATGGAAAGAAATGTCATATCAAACGTCAGCATCGCCTGACCCTTTTTTCCATACGCCTCTTTGATATCCTGACACAGACCGCAGTAGTATGCCTGATATTTGTTGTAATCTTTGACTTTCAGGTCATCCTTTCGGATGGTCACATAACCAAACATGAATCGCACTGCTCCTTTTTATCAGGTGTTTTTGATGAATTTTGTTCCGCATTTCGGGCAGCAGATCTCGATGTGGCCTTTTCCTTTCGGCACACGCACCTGCTGATGGCAGGACGGGCAGCGGAAGTAGCAGTGCTCTTTATCCTTGAATGCACGGGTTCCGCCTCGGAAGAATCCGACGACGCGGTTTTTCAGTTCCAGGAATTTCTGGTTTTCCGCATACCGTTTGGAATGGTTCTTGGACATGATGCGCACATCCGCCCAGACGATCAGGACGAGTGCCAGGGTGTAGATAAGGGAGCTCCGTACAACCGCTCCGAAAATCATCATGGCAACTGCCGCCCACATCATAAAATTGCCCAGCTGATCGATGCCGTAGCGGCCGTACATCAGGCGGGAAAGTTTTTCTTTCAGTTTATCCATTTTGTTCTCGTTTCTCCTTTTTCAAAGTATATGCCAATACTCTATCCCTTTTGAGGGAAAAAAGCAATCGAAAGCGCCATTAATTTTTTCTAAAAAATTCTTAAAACTTGCGGTGGATGTTTCTTTTCAACTGTGCTACACTTGGTTATGTTTCTTTATATTTTATTTTCAGTAAACGATCGGAGATTTTTATGAAACGACTCAAACAGATCGGAGCCCTTCTCGCCATCGCGTTCCTGATCGGATTCGGCTTGGCGCCATGATTTTTGCGTTTATCGACACGCCGTTTGCACACAAGGCGCTGACAGTCTGCCTCTACTGTGCAATTACCGTACCAGTGCTCATCTATGCCATGATGCTGGTTGCCAAGGTTCTGTCGCACCGCGATGAGAACGACAAATCAGACAAAGGAGAAAAACAGTCATGATTGATACCATTATTTTTGATGTAGGCCGCGTACTCGTCAACTGGGACTACGAGTCCTATCTGAAACGCTTTGCTTTCGGTCCGGAAAAGACGAAAGCAATCACCGCCGCAACCTCGAAAGCCCTTACTGGCGCCAGTTCGACCGCGGAATTCTCACACCGGAGGAGATTGTAAAAGGATTCTGCTCCCTCGCCCCGGAATACACCGAAGAAATCAAAGAGGTTTTCGCCCACTGCGAGGAAACCATCACCCCGCTGCCGTATGCAGAAAGCTGGGTACGCTCCTTAAAAGAAAAAGGCTACCGCCTCTACATCCTCTCCAACTACTCCGGAGACCTCTTCGAGCGCACCAAAGAGAAAATGCCCTTCCTCCCCTACATGGACGGAACCCTCTTCTCCTACACCTGCCATTTAACAAAACCGGAACCGGAGATCTACCAGCACCTGATCCAGAAATTCTCCCTCACCCCGGACCGCTGCGTATTCCTCGACGACACCAAAGCAAACGTCGAGGCCGCAGAGCAGGCAGGGATTCATGGAATTCATTTTACGGGATATGAAGATGGCGTGGCACAGTTGAAAAAACTGGGCGTTCTTTAAAAAAACAGGCTGCCGCATTCGTGCGTCAGCCTGTTTTTTAGTATTAACTTACGCTTTCGCCGCCTCTTCCATCAGCCGCAGCATCAGTCCGACGCTGCCGACGTTATATCCGGCATAAGCGCGTCCGCCGATGTTTCCCGGCAATGCGAGTATCAGCAGTGGGAGTTTTTCTGCGTCGATTCCCATTTTTTCGGCGATCGCCGGGGCGTCGTCGGATGGGTCGAGGTAGAGGGACATGTTGTGGATTGCTGCGCGGGCTTTCTGGAAAGTCGTGTTTTCCAGGTCGGCTTTCGTGCGGAGAACGGCTGCCATGGCAGCGTCTTTTGCGTTCCACTTCTCTGCGATTTCGATCAGCTCATTCAGAACATGCTCGGTCGGCTCCTCTCCGGTTCCGAGGAAGGCCAGAAGGATCGGGCCGTCTTTGGTGAGATCGTTCAGGGTATGCGCCTTTCCATCCAGATCCTCCAGCGTGATCTCCGGCAGTTCGATGTGCTCTAACAGCTCATCCAGCTCTTTTTTCACGGTTTCCAGATAAATCTCTTTTGCTTCTCCCGCCTTCAGTTCAAACACGCGGTATGCGGCATGCTGGTCACCGTTCGGCATACGCATACTTGTAATCAGACGATAGCAGCCCGGCTCCAGGGTCAGATCCAGTGTTTTTCCGTCGAATGCGGTTTCTTCGTAATTCAGCGTCTCAAACACTGTTCCGTTCCACTTTCCGATGGTCCACGTCTGATAATACTTCCATGCGCTTCCATCCTCCGCATTCAGTGTCAGAACCGCACTTTCCGTTTCATCCTTCAAAACAGCAGCTTCTGTTTCCACACTGTGGAATGCCCCATCACGGTAATACTCCGGCTCCAGGGTCACCGGATTCAGTCTTGCCGCTACATTGAGACTCCGGCAGATTGCCACAAACAGAATCTTCTGCGCCAGAGGACTTCCCTGTTTCATCGTAAGGACGCCGACCGGTGTTGCCATGATCGTGTCATACTCTTCTTCTGCATGGAAGGTAATATTCTTCTTAAGATAATCCAGAATCCGTTCCGGCTGCTCCACAAAGCTGCGTTTTGTCTCCTCTTCAAAAAATCCGCGGATCATGCTCCGATACGGCGTCAGCTCCTCGAGGAAAATACGCGGGCAAAGAAGATCCTTTCTGAAAATCTCCTCTGGAAGATCCCCCTGCTCACAGTCGAGATGATCCTCTAAAACGGATGCCTTCAAGTCCTTCGCATCCTTTAATGCCAGCGAAAACAGCAGCTTCTTCCGGTTCGGATTTTCATCTTTGGAAAGGAATGTATAAACCTCCTCAAAATTCTCTCCTGCCCGGTGGAAAATCTCTTCCGCTTCCGGATACGCAGCAGCCTTTTTCTCATCAAAGCATGCTGCAAACCGTGCCTTCCGAAGCCGTTCCGCCTCTGCCATCCGTGCCGCATTTCGCTCCTTCTGCTCCTTTGTGGCAACGATATTCCGTACCGGCACTTCCTTCGGTGCCCGGATTTCCAGCGTCTGCCACCTGTCATCCGCTTCCGGAACCGCCTCTTCACGAAGCACCAGTTCCAGCGAATCCTCCTCCTCAATCCGCATCATGGCTTCCGCCCGGCGTATTCCGTCAAATGCCCGTACCCGGATATCGCCAAGGCCAAGTGTCATCCGAACTTCTCCGTCCGCATCCGCAATCATCACTGCAGCCGGGAAAAACTCTGCCATATTCAGGATTTCAACCGCAATATGCGCTCCTGCAGCCGGTTTTCCATTCTCATCCTTCACAAGAATCTTCACCAGCTTCGTTCTGCCATAAAAATCTGTATGGTTAAAGTAGTACAGCGCCCCTTCTTTTCCAAGATACTCCTCGTTACTCTCCTTTACATAATCCGAGAAGTTCCGCGTATGAATCAGAATTGCCCGATTCGCCGGACCGGAGAACCAGCCGGTATCCAGCACTTCTTCCGGCTCACAGGCGCCAAGGAAATGCCACTCGCCGTCCACAAACACCTCAACCCACGCATGATTGTCATCACAGTGCGCCCATCTTGGTGTATAGACCTGCCGCGCCGCAATACCGACACTCCGATACGCCGTAACTGCAAACGTAGACTCCTCGCCGCAGCGTCCCTTTCCACTCCGATACATTGTCATCGGAGATGCCGTTCTGCCGTCCGTCGCCTCATACGTCGCATGCTCCGCACACCAGTAATTAATCTCCAGAATCGCCTCTAAAAGACTCATTCCGGCTACACGCCCCATAATCTGCTCATAAAAAAACGGTCTGCAGTCCGTAATGTCCTCGGAATTGATCCGGTCATACAGCACATAGTTTACAAACACATCCTCCGGCAGTTCCTTACACCATGCCACCTTCTCCCGCAGCATCAGCGCATGCTTCACGTACGAAAGAAAAAGGTCAAATCCATATTCTCCCGCATCCCTTACCGGCATCGTACCATACAGAAACTTCATCAGCACAGCCTCTTCCTCACTGCACTGTTTTAATTTTTCTTCGATAACAGGCATCACCGGAGCCAGAAGCTCTCTCCGTCCCTCAAATTTTTCCGTTGCATATTTTTTCAAATTTTCTGAGATCATGATTCTATCTATCCCTTTCTCTTTTTTCCTATCCGTCTCCACAACGTACATCCGCCCACCGGCGGCAGACGCCATGCGAAAAAGGATTCCTTGCGATTTTTCAGGAACACCGGAGCGAGGAGCCTTTTCACATACCGGCTGTGGGTCACTACGCTACATATTTTTCTTTATAAATGAAAGTAATTCTCCGCTGGGATCGCATTTATACTCCCAGAACATAATGCCTCCCATACCCTTTTCTTTCAGGTACGCAATTTTCACACCCAGTGACTCGCAGTCCTCATAGCTGATAAATGTCTCCCCGTCAAACAGATACGGAACCTTCGCCTGCTCATCCCAATACCGGATAAATCCCCTCTTTCCGATCCAGCTCTCTTTGAGCTCGCCGTAGTCACCGCCATATCCTCCGACCGTCTCTGCTTCCATTCCAAGCCCGTTGCGGCATCCGGCGCCTTTTACTCCATCCCATTTTCTGGAATAAAACGGTACGCCAAGGATCAGCTTTTCCATTGGAACACCCGCATTTGCAAAGCCGTTCACTGCCTTCTCCACACATGCGTCAAACAGGTTTCCCTCACTGTGATACAGTGCCGCATGATGTCCCGTCACCTTCTGGAAACCGCCCTGCAGATCATACGTCATCAGCTGCACATAATCCAGATACCGGGAGGCCTCCTTCATATCTGTCTGCAGTGCAAAGTAAACATCTCCGCCGACTGCTGTCGTTACAAGCATGCCTTCTCTGTACGCGTCCAGTGTCTTCCGAGCTCCGCCAGAAGCAGCGTATAATTCTCTTTATCCGATCTGTCCGACGCAATTCCTGCCAGCGATGTGCCCGGATACTCCCAGTCAATGTCAATACCGTCCAGACCATACTCCTTCACAATTACAAGTGCACTCGCAGCAAACCGCTCTCTTCCCTCTTTTGTTCTTGCAGCCTGGGAAAAGCCGTCTGCTCCCCAGCCTCCTACGGACAATACAATCTTCAGCTCCGGGTTGCTTTTCCGAATGGATACTATTCCATCCCGTGCATCCTTTGCATCCCATACAACTTCTCCGTCCCGGATCAGACCAAATGCAATATTGATCACGGTAAGTGCCCGCACATCCTCTTCTCGCATATGATTTAAATCCGCCGTATTTACATAGCCAATTATTCTCTTCATCTCATAAGCTCCTCTGTCCGAATCGTTTTACTCATTAAAGGTTACGACTTCCCCGTGTCCCAGATTGTAGGTGATCTCATCCTCAAGCTCTACCTTCACAACCGTTGCAAACGGATGAATACTCATCTCGCCGGCCCAGATCCAGAGTGTTCCCGGAATACCGCTCCATGGAAGGGAACCCGTATAGGAGAACCGAAGTTCTTCTCCCGTATGCAGAACCGTCACCCTTTTTACCGGCGTTTTAATGCCTTTCACGCACAGCGTCTCCTGCGGCTTATCATAGACAAAAAGATACATCGTCTTCTGATCCGCCGAAATCGTGCTTCCGCCGAGAAAATGATTGTAATCCAGTCCTTTTTCTGTTCCAAATACCGCTTCCTCGTGGTCATGAATCCATCCGCCAAGATCCAGCAGCACCTTCTCCTGACGTTCATCGAGCGTTCCGTCCTCTTTCGGTCCGATGTCCAGCAGCATTCTTCCGCCGAGGGTAATACAGTCGCAGAACATACGCACGATCTGGCCGCTGCTCTTGTAATCATTGTCCGATGGACGATATCCCCAGGAATCATTGATCGTCGTACAGAATTCCCACTCGCCTTTCGGTCCGTACAGCGGAATTCCCTGCTCCGGTGTCTCATAATCTCCGTAGCCCTGCATTCTCGAATTCAATACAACGTTCGGATTCAGCGTATGCAGATATTCCCTGAATTCCGGCATCTTCCACTGTGCCGCGCTCCGTTCCCAGTCACCATCAAACCATAAAAGATCCACCGTTCCGTAATTCGACATCAGTTCTTTTAACTGATGATTGTTGAATTCCAGAAACTCCTGCCATTTCTGCGGCTCCTCCTCTTTTCCGGCCGGGGAACCATAGATATCGTTCAAACAGTCTTCTTTTTTCATTCCTTCCGGGTAAACCGTGCGATACCGCGGATCCGACCAGTCGATCAGCGAATAATAAAGGCCGACTTTCAGACCTGCCTCACGCATGGCGGCTGTATACTCTTTTACAAGGTCGCGCGCTGCCGGCGTTTTCTTCACAACACTTAAATCACTATATCCGGTGTCAAACAGTGCCACGCCGTCATGGTGCTTTGCTGTCATAACCACGTACTGCGCACCTGCTTTTTGAAACAGCTCCGCCCATTTTTTTGCATCAAACTTCGATGCCGTAAAGCCTTCACACTGTTTCATGTAGTCTTCATAAGAGATATTTCCGTTGTGGAACGACCATGACTCCGACACATCACCCACCGCATAAATCCCATAATGGATAAAAATGCCCAGCTTTGCGTTCCGAAACCAGTCCTGCATCATATCTTCCAGATCCTCCTTTTTTTGTACTCCCGGATTCTTTTTTGTTCCCGTAAAAGTTAAGAAAAAAAGACTCCGGGCATAGCTTTTTTATCCGATCCAATTACCCCTTTATTGTTCCTTCCCATTGTATCAGTTCTTGCCCAAAAAGAAAGGCATATTACCGTTTTACACTGTAATATGCCTTTTTTCATTCCATAGGAATATCATTACCTTTTCCTATTTATTTCGCGATTTCCTCAATACCCTGAGTTGCTACCCAGTCCTCAAGTCCCAGAGAGTACATACCGTCTACATAAGCCTGCCAGTCAGCATCGTTGTCAATGTCAAGCTCGCCGCATACGAACTGCGCCTGCTGCTGCTCAAAGAAATCTTTGATTGCTGTGTTCGTATCAGAGAAGGTATCAATTTTATCCAAGTCAATCCAGTAGGACGGAATAATTTCTTTGGTCAGATTTGCCTCATAAGCTTCCTCTGTTGCTTTTTTCTCATCATACATCGGATGCTCTTCTACAAACTCGAAGTCTGCCGGCAGATATTTCGGCAGAGACTGCGGCCACAGATTGCCCCAGGAATATTTTTCCTGATCTTCCTCAGACAGTGTGGTGGTGTCAATCGCATGGTATCCGTCATCCTCTTTGTTTACAATCACACCAACCGGTCCTCTGTTGCAGCCGATGCCGTTCTCCAGTGCGAATGCATTGTCAAACCAGCGGCAGATGATTTCCGGATGCTCTGCCTTGTTTGTGATGACAGCCTGGGTTCTGTATACGCTGAAGCCTTCCGTATCGCGCAGCCAGATTCCGTCTTTGTCTGTGTTCAGAACAGGCATGGAGTCGAAATCGCCTCTTTCCTCTGCAGCCGGGATTCCGGTAAACTCTCCGCTTCCGTATGCGATGGAAACGCCGTACAGGTCCTGATTTCCTTTACCTTCCCATGTGGAGCTGTCCTGTGTGTAAAGCTCTACGTCTACGAGTCCTTCTGCATACAGTTTGTGGAACCAGGAAAGGAACTCACGGTATGTATCGCTGACACCGCCGTAAACAACCTTTTCATTCTGGATTGCAATACCAAGTTTGTTCATCGGAAGTCCGAAGTAACCGGCCATAGCCTCGATATGTTTGTTGTTCGGGTCGGTAGAGAACGGGATTTCATCGGAAGCGTCACCGTTGCCGTTTGCATCCTGCTCTTTGAAGGCTTTCAAGACTGCCTCAAACTCGTCTGTAGTGGTCGGCATGCTCATGCCAACATTCTCCAGCCATTTCGTATTGATGTATGGGCTGTATCCAACGGTTGAATCGGCACATACGTACGGAATTGTGTAGATGTGTCCGTCCGGTGCTGTCATTTTTTCTCTTACACCCGGCAGATCCAGGATCGCAGAAATGTTCGGGCAATATTTCTCAAAATAATCTTCCAGCGGAATGAATACGCCCTGGTTTACACCATAGGTCAGGATTGCATTGTCGCTTAAGGTCCATCCGCCGATCACATCTGCGTAATCTCCGGAGTTCAGGTCCAGATTCAGTCTCTCTGTTGCTGTTTCATATGGATAAATTTTCAGGTCAACGTCTACATTGGTCTGTTTTTTGAACTCATCGAGCATGATAAACTCGCCGGATTCGCTGGAATCATCGCAGAAGATAGAGAAGGTGTAATCTCCCTCGTCTACCAGCGGAAGACCTTCCTGATACATAATGCCGTTTACTTTTCCGTCCTCATCCACGGTGTCGTTTGCTGCGGATGCTGCGGATGCTGCAGAAGCACTCTTTGCCGAGCTGCTTCCCTTATCACTTCCACATCCGGTAAACATAGATGCCACCATTACTGCAGTTAAAACTGCTGCGACTGCTTTTCTTTTCATGATTTTTCCCTCCTGTGTTGTTCCGGCGGCATTTTCCCGCCGGAAGCGCTTTTGCCTGTCCGTTGTCCGGACTCTTTATTTACATACCGCCGTTTCCCGTGCGGCAGATAAATCGTTAAAAAAACTTCTTCTTGTAAATCAACCCTTCATGGATCCGATCATAACACCCTTTACAAAGTGCTTCTGCACCAGTGGGTACATAACCAGAACCGGGATACTGCTGATGATGATCAGCGAGTATTTCATAACGTCGATCAGCTGCTGTTTTTCCTGCAGTGCTGCTCTTGCTGCCGCAGTTGTTGCTGTCTGGGACAGCGCGGTCTGGTTCGTGATCAGGATGTTACGCAGAACCAGCTGCAACGGATACTTTGCTTTGTCCGAAATATAAACGAGTGCTGAGAAGTATGAGTTCCAGTGACCGACACCATAGTACAGAACCAGAATTGCGATGATCGCTTTGGAAAGCGGAAGTGCAATCTGGAAAAAGAATCTCGCCTGGGTGCAGCCGTCAATTTCAGCTGCCTCATACAGCTCTTCCGAAATGTTCGACTTGAAGAAGGTTCTTGCCACGATCATGTTGTATACGCTTAAGCATCCCGGAAGAATCAGTGCCCAGATCGTGTTCAGCATCTGCAGTCTCTGAATAACCAGATAGGTAGGGATCAGACCGCCGCCGAAGAACATGGTGATCAGGTAAAAAATGGTGATCGGTTTCTTTCCGGAGAAATTGCTTCTGGAAAGTGCATATGATGTCGGAAGCGTTACGATCAGGTTGACCATGACACCGCAGAAGGTGATGATCAGGGAGTTTAAAAAGCCTCTCATAACCTGGTCGTTTTTAAATACTTCTGCGTAGCCCTTCAGGGTAAATCCGATCGGGTGAAGCAGTACTTTACCACTCGATACGGCGCTTGGCGCACTGATGGATGAAATGATAACCCAGTACAGCGGATATGCCACAACAAACAGAACCAGCGTCAGGATAATGAAGCAGGCTGCGTCAAAAACGACGTCCTCTTTGCAGCGTTTTATTTTCTTTTTTGTCACTGCGGTATTTTCTTTACTCATGTTTTTGTTTCCTCCTACCACAGGCTGTTGCCCGAAAGTTTATCAGATATCGTATTGACAATGATCAGCATAACCATGTTTACGATGGTGTTGAACAGACCGATTGCTGAAGAATACGACATATCGTTGTTGATCAGACCGACCTTATAGACGTAGGTGGAAATGATCTCGGATACACTGGCATTCAGGTTGTTCTGCAGAAGGAAGGCTTTTTCGAAGCCGACGGAAAGAATGCTTCCGCAGTTCATAATCAGAAGAATGGTCGCGGTCGGCATGATCAGCGGAAGGTCGATGTGACGGATCAGCTGTAATTTCGTTGCGCCGTCTACCTTTGCCGCCTCATGCAGCTCCGGGCTGATGCCGGCGAGTGCTGCGAAGTAAATAACAGAGCTCCATCCTGTACTCTGCCATACGCCGGTCCACACATAAATGTGTCTCCAGTAGGCTTTTTTCGCCATGAAGTTGACCGCCGGAATTCCGATTGCTTCCAGTACGTGGTTGATAACACCGACGGACGGAGACAGGAACAGAATGATCATACCACACATAACTACGGTGGAAATGAAGTTCGGCGCGTAGGTGACGGTCTGGATCACTTTCCGGTATCTCTTATGGCGGAAGGAGTTCAGCATCAGTGCCAGGATGATCGGAATCGGGAATGATACAACCAGTCCGTACAGACTCAGGATCAATGTGTTCTTGATGGTGGAAGCAAAGTATGGAGAGTTGAAGAATCTCTCAAAGTAGTACATGCCTACCCACGGGCTCTTTGTGATTCCGGCTGTCGCATTAAAGCGGCGGAACGCGATCTGTACACCATACATCGGAATGTAGCTGAAGATGAATGTCAGGATTACGCCCGGAACACAGAAAAGCCAAAGCGAGATGTCTCTCTTAAAGGCGCGGATGGTGCGGCCTTTTTTCTTTGCTTTTGTTGGTTTCTCTTTCATTTCTCTCTTGTCCTCCCTTTTAAAGGTTTCGTGTTTTCCTTGATTGGAGCATCCCTTGCCGTGAACATTTTGAACATTTTGCTTTCGCATCATCCTCGCATGCTGCTTCTTTTTTATGCAACTGCCACAATCAAATCTGTTATTTAAGATTTATCCAACACTGTTTTGATGAATTTATTTTACATTTTGTTTCCTTATTTGTCAATTAATTTTTAAACACAAATATCATTTTGTTACTTTTACGCAATTTAAACCGATACTTTTTAAGCACTTTTCCCATAAATTCTCCTGTTTTTCCATTTGTTTTTCGTTTCACGGCATCGGAGCGTACGATCCATTTATATTTTTATCCATTTTCTGCAAACCAAAAGAAGGAAACTATGTTTCTTTATTTTGTAATATAGTTTCCTTCTTTGTTCATTCTTATTATATTTTTATGTTTTTTCGTTCGTTCTTACATTTCCGTCACGTTCCCGCTCCACCATTTCTCTGCTCCATCTTCAAGCATCAGCTCGTACTCATGGCAGATGACCTCTGGTTTTCCCGGAATCTGGACAAAATTCAGCTCCTCTTTTGTAAGATGGAACACAGCTTCTTTTTTCTCTCCCGGTGCAAGTGCAATTCTCGTAAAGGCTTTCAGCTCTTTGATTCTTGCCACAACGCCGCCGGAACGTTTCCGCACATACAGGCACGGAACGGAAGTTCCGGCCATATTTCCGGTATTTTCCACGGTAAAGGAAACAGAAATACCATTTTCTTCTTTTGTTACGGAAACATCACTGCCGGTAAACGTTGTGTAGGATCTTCCTTCTCCGAAGGTATGCAGCGGCTGGCTTGTCATATCACAGTACGCCGGGGCAACGGAAGTCCGATAATTGTAGCATACCGGGATCTGTCCCACGTGGCGTGGCATAGAAACCGGAAGACGGCCGGACGGATTGCTGCTTCCATAGAGAAGCTCAGCAACTGCCCTGCCTCCCATCGGTCCCGGGTAGAATGCATATAAAACGGCATCGGAAGCATTTTCGATCTTCTCGATACAGTATGCTCTTCCGGCAATTACAACCGTTACCAGTGGTTTGCCAAGGCGGGCAAGTGCTGCAATCAGTTCTTCCTGCGCGGCCGGAATGTGAACCTTCGCGGTGTCCATTCCCTCGCCGCAGTCCATCGAACGGCTGCCCGTTCCCTTCGAGGCTGCTCCGTTTGCATCGAACACAGCTCCTCCAAACCGTGAGGAGGAACCGCCGACAACGGCCACGATCACATCGCTTTCTTCTGCAAGTGCCATCGCTTTTGCTTTTTCATGCTCATCCGCCTCGGAAAAACCGGACCCCATCGCATAAGAGACTTTCACGCCATCCGGTGCTTCCTGCTTCATGCCCTGCAGAACCGTGACGCACTCGCTTTCCGGCACCGGCGGAGTATAATCGCCGAGCATACAGTAACGGTCTGCCGCATGGTAGCCGATCACTGCTACTTTTTTATATTTCTTTGCAAGCGGAAGCACCGTCTTTTCATTTTTCAGAAGCACAGCAGACTCCCGCGCCAGTGCAAGAGATACCTCCGGAATGCCGGCTTCTTCCGGTGAAAGCATGTTTTCCTCCATATAAGGATGCTCGAACAGGCCTTTTTCAAATTTCAGTTTCAGAACGCGGAGCACCGCCTCATCGATCTGGCTCTCTTCCAGAAGTCCCTGATCAACCGCCTCGCCGAGACGGCCAAAGGCTTCATCCCACAGGCTCACATCAACACCGGCCTTTCTTGCCGCAACGGCTGCATGCAGCGTATCCCCCTCTGTGTTTTTCAGGAAATCGACAGCCAGTCCGTCTGCCATCACAATGCCGTCAAAGCCCATCTCACCGCGCAGTACATCGCGAAGCACCATGCATTTCTGTGGCAGTACACGCCGTCGATCTCGTTATACGCCGCCATGATTCCTTCCACACCGGCTTCGCAGCACGCTTTTGCAGACGGAAAATGGATTTCACGCAGCTCACGCTCCCCGATTCTCGCCGCACTCGCATTTACACCTCCGGTCGTCTCGCCCTGGGCGCAGAAATGTTTTGCCACGCTGCCGACGCCGGTCGACTGCATTCCGGTCACGGCTGCTTTTGCCATCGCTGCTGCAAGGCATGGATCCTCAGAGTAGCACTCTTCACTTCTTCCCCATCTCGGATCGCGCGCCATATCAAGTGCCGACATCAGCGCCAGCTCCACATGACCGCTCTTTAACTGCTTTCCGCATGCCTTGTAGCCTTCCGAAAGAAGCGCCGGATCAAACGTTGCTCCGGCAGCCAGGTTGACCGGAAGCAGACCTCCTCCGAGTGCCTGATGGCCATGCGGGCACTCGCTGCTCATCATCATCGGAATGCCGAGGCGGGAATGTTCCATGACGTAGTGCTGTACCATATTGTAGGCTTTCGCGGAGAGTTCCGGCACGATTCCGGTCTTCTCGTCCTTATCTGCCCACGGGTCGGCACGGTACAGGCCGTACAGAACCCCCAGTCCGCCCATGCGCTCTACTTCTTCTTTGAATTCGTCGGTCAGGGTAAATTCCTCTCCCTGCCGCTCATAGATCCGGAATCCGTACAGACGCTGATTGAGCTGTCCCACTTTTTCCTTTAATGTCATCCTTCCCAGAAGATCCTTTGCTCTCTCTTCCGGTGAAAGGGCTGTATTCTGATATGCTTCCATCTGATTTTCCTCCTTATATGCTTTCTGCCCGGCCGTTTTCTTCCTGCCGGTGTATTTTTGATCTGTTTCCCCCAAAATTCTCCTATGAAACGGCTTTATTGTATCTCATTTTTTTACTTTTGTCCACAATAAGTTATATTTCGTTCATTTTTGTTCATTTTTCATGTTGAAATTTATTACTTTTAGTGTTATGATACCTTTCGCTACTAAATTTTGCAAATTACAAAGGGAGGTTTTTACTTATGAGCAAAAACATCACGATTCCGGTTCCGGCTGTCCCGTTTGCACCGCCGGTTTATACCTGCCACCGCGCAAAAAAAGAGTTCCATCTGGACGGAAATATCAACAAACCATTCTGGGAGGACGCACCGTATACCGATGAATTTCTGGATATTCAGGGCAGCCACATGCCGCTTCCGCGTTTTGTCACCCGCGCAAAAATGCTCTGGGATGATGAAAATCTTTACGTTGCTGCCGACCTTGCCGGCGATGAAATCTGGGGTCATTTAACAGAACGCGATTCTGTCATCTACTTTGACAACGATTTCGAGATCTTCGTTGACCCGGATTCCGATACGTACCATTACTATGAATTTGAAATGAACGTTCTGAACACGGTATGGGATCTGTTTCTCGCAGAGCCGTACCGCGACGGCGGCAGCGGCCTCAATGGCTACGATATGCACGGCCTTCGCACCGCTGTCCATGTGGACGGTTCCATCAACGATCCTTCCGCTGAAAACAAAGGCTGGAGTGTTGAGGTTGTGATTCCGTTCTCTGCTCTCTACGAATACCAAAAAGAGCGCCGCGCACCGAAAAACGGAGAATTTTACCGTATGAACTTCTCCCGTGTGCAGTGGAATGTGGATGTCAAGGACAACACTTACGTAAAACGCACCGATGAAAACGGAAATGTTCTCCCGGAAGACAACTGGGTATGGGCTCCGACCGGCGTCATCAATATTCATTATCCGGAGCTGTGGGCTTTCGTCTTCTTCTCCGAGGACCGCGAGGATGCTCCATGCGACAGCACCATTCCGGAGGACGAGTATCGCAAATGGGAGCTCCGCAAGCTGTATTACGCAGAAAATATTCTGTTTGAGACAACCGGCTCCTACAGCAGCAGCCTCGATGAACTGCAGAAAACGCTGGATGCGTATGCACCGAACGACTGGAATAAATCTGTAAAAGATCTTGGATATACCATTGAAACCACCAGCCGTACGTACCTGATTTCCTGTCCGAGTGCCGATCGTGCACATCTCCTCCTTCTGTATTCCAACGGAAAGGTTGAAAAAATTACACTTTAAGCGTATAATATCGGTTAGTAGTTAAAATTTGTAACAGGATCGGTTGAAACTATGAAAAAAGTCACTTTACAGGAAATTGCAAATTCCCTGGGCATCTCCCGGACCACCGTCTGGAAGGTGTTCAGCGGACACGAAGGTGTCTCCGATTCCCTGCGCACCAAGGTCATCGCCAAAGCCCAGGAGCTTGGCTATGCCATCCCGGAAGATTTTCAATATCCTTCCAGCGCGGAGGAGACCACGCCGGTCAACATTGCAGTTGCCGTCTGCAGACCGGAAACCTCACTTTTCTGGATGACCATCATCCACCAGATTGCAAAAGTATTTTCAACACACAATGTCAATCTCGTTTACACGTATCTTCCGACTTCGGCGGATAAAACGTATTTTCTCCCGCCCACACTTACAAACGGAAGCGTCCACGGCATCATTGTTCTGAACGTGTACAACGAACGTCTTCTGCGTCTGCTCGCAGAGACACAGATTCCCAAAGTGTTCCTGGACACTTCCTCCCTCGTATCCCCGTATGAACTGAACGGCGACCTTCTCCTGATGGAGAGCCGGAACAGCGTCCGCAATATCACCGCCCATCTTCTCGAGAAAGGACGCACCCTTCCGGGCTTCATGGGTGATATCGGCTACGCACAGTCCAACCGCGAACGCTATGAGGGCTTCTGCCAGGCACTGATGGATGCCGGAAAAACACCGAATCCTTCTCTTTGCCTGACCACACCGCTTGGGATTGACTCCTACCGCGAGGAAATCGATTCTTTCCTTTCCTCCCTTTCCCGCATGCCGGACGCTTTTGTCTGCGCCAGCGACTACGTTGCCTGTATTCTGATGCAGCTTCTTGAAAAGCGGGGACTGCGCGTGCCGGAGGACGTTGCCGTATCCGGCTTTGACAACAATATCGAGGATCTTCTGGCAGAAAATCTGACTACCGTTCAGGTCTTCAATGAGGAGCTCGGCTCCCGCCTGGCGCTTCAGATTCTTTACCGGATCAAATATCCGCACACGCCGCATGAAGTGACGTATCTGGAATCCAAAGTTCTGTACCGCGCTTCCACCGGCGACTGATGCAACCGTTTTTCTAATTTTGCTTTTTGAAAAGACACCGTCTTCCGTTTATTTCGGATCCGGTGTCTTTTTTGTGTTTTCTTTTTTCCGGGAACGCATTGGTTCTGCGCTCCCGGAAGCATTTTCTGTTCTGATTTCTTATTTTGTCGTGCGAATGCGGATGGTACGGATCTCGTACGGTTTGATCGTAAGTGAAATCTCGTTTTCTTTCACATCAATGGCACTCTCTGCCGGCTGCTCCAGCAGATTGGTTTCCTCTGCTGAAAGAATCGCATCTGCGCAGTACAGTGTCACTTTCGTTCTCGCATTCTCCACCTCATACAGACGCACAATGATGCCATCGCCGTCCTCTGCCTTTTTCACGGTCTCAAGCACAACGTTGCGCTTGTCCACGGACAGGAATTCCATACGGTCTTTTTCTGCCGCACTGGAAACAGCTTTTGCCGGCACGTTCAGGTTCAGTGCTTCCTGTACCGTACCTGCCTCGCGCCATGTTCCTGCGTGCGGATACAGAGAGTAGGTAAAGAAATGTTCTTCCTGGTCTGCGGTCAGATTCGGCTCGGTTCCGGATTTGATCAGGGTCTGTGTTATCACACGGTCCTTCATGGAATAGCCGTACTTGCAGTCGTTCATCAGGCTGACGCCGTAGCCTCCCTCGGAGAGATCGGCCCATTTGTGGCCGCATACCTCGAATCTTGCCTGATCCCAGCTTGTGTTGGTGTGCAGTTTTCTTGTCACATTACCGAACTGGATATCGTACGTTGCCTCGTCGCTGTGAACGTCTGCCGGGAAGTGAACTTTGAGCACATGCTCGGCAAATTTCCAGTCAACGTAGGTTTCGAAGTCGATTCTGCGGTCTTTTGCGTAGAAGTGGATCTGCTGGCGGATGACGGTATCCATCACTTCGCGCTCGATCTCCAGGGTTGCACGGACCGGACCGTTTTCTGTCCACTCCATGCGGCGCACGCCTCTACCTTCCAGGATTTCTCGGTATGGAAGATGTCCAGATTCCATGCGCTGTACTGCAGCGGTTTATCCTCATAGATCCGCAGTTCATTTCCTGTTTTTCCGATCTGAAGTACTTCACGGTCATTTTCTTTGTCAAACAGGGAAGTAAATTCGCCGTTTGCATCGATTGCAATGGTGTAAAACGGTGTCTCAAGGGTATATCCCTCTCCTGCTTCTGCTATGGCAAACGGTGTTTTCACAACGGATCCGCTTACCGGGCGCAGTACCTGATATCCCTTGGACGGCAGATTTTCTGCGTAAATAACCGCTCCGTCTTTCGTCTGCTGTACCGGATACACGTTCGTTCCATCGGTCAGTGCCTCAGCGCTGTTTGTGCCCAGCTCTACGATATCGTTTCTTCTATGGCCCAGCGTATTCCATACGGTCACACTCTCGTCCTTCTTCGCACAGAGTGCATCCAGACGCTCACCGATCAGTTTTGCAGATGTTTCTGCAATTTCCGCATACTCTTTCTTCGTCTGCTCATATACCTCATGGATGGAGGAACCCGGCAGAATATCGTGGAACTGATTTGTCAGGATCATCTCCCACATGCGGTTCAGTTCTTCGGTCGGATATGCTTTTCCGGCCTTTTCTGCCAGAACGGACAGAAGCTCTAATTCCATCATCGCATACTCGCTCTTACGGTTTCCGCGTTTGTTGCGTGCCATCGAAGTATACGTTCCCCGGTGGAACTCGAAATACAGCTCTCCGATCCAGGTTGGGAGGCGTTTGCTGTCTTTTACTTTCTCATGCAGTTCGTCGAAATACGTTCTCGCAAATGCCTGGCGTACTTTCGGCACGCCCTTGATGCCTTTTTCCATTCGTTTGGATGTCTCAAGCATCGTTCTGGTCGGGCCGCCGCCGCCGTCCCCGTAGCCATAACTGATCAGAATATCGTTGTTGATATCCTTATTCTGATAGCGGTCCCAGCCGCCCATGATTGCATCCGGATGCAGCATGCCGTTGTATGTCGTAAAGAAGCTGGTCTCCGGCTGGCCGACGCCGAGCGTTGTGATCATATGCGTGAAAACTTTGCTTCCGTCGATTCCTTCCCAGTTCATGGTATCGTACGGCACTTTGTTAAACTCGTTCCATGCCAGCTTTGTCGTCATGAAGTAATCAATTCCGCATTTTTTCAGAATCTGCGGCATGGCAGCGCTGTATCCGAACACGTCCGGCAGCCACAGAATTTTGTTGTCTACACCGAACTCCTCTTTGAAGAAGCGTTTTCCGAACAGGAACTGACGCACAAGGGACTCTCCTGATGTCAGGTTGCAGTCTGCCTCAACCCACATGCCGCCTTCCGGCTCCCAGCGTCCTTCTTTGACTCTCTGGCGGATTTTCTCGTATACTTCCGGGTGTCTTTCCTTTACAAAGCTGTAGAGCTTCGGCTGGCTTGACATGAAATGATAGTTCGGATACTCATCCATCAGTTTTAATACCGTTGCAAAGCTTCGGCAGGATTTCTGGCGAACCTGGTCAATCGTCCACAGCCATGCTACATCGATGTGTGTGTGGCCGATGCACGTTGCCACGACTTCATCCCAGCCGCCCATTTTTTCATAGATTTCTTCCTGAATACAGGTTTCTGCCTCTTCTATCGAAGCATAGAACTCTTTGCTGTACGGCTTCCGAAGATCCAGCAGATTGATGGTATTCGTCAGGGCAGTTTCCAGATCCAGACGGGTTTTACTGTCCTCGTCCATACGGTTCAGTCCCTGCATCGGAACGATCAGATCGTAATAGATCTCTTCGATTTTTTTATCATGCTCTTCCAGGTCTGCCAGCAGCCGGAACTCGCTGTGCAGCGTTCCGGTGTAGGACTGCAGATCGAGCTGAATTTTTTCGCCGGCCTTCGCATGCTCTCTTACGAGCACCTCACGGTGGTTGATGTCCATACCCTGGATGACTTCTCCGTTTGCAAACAGCAGGAACTGCGGGTTTCTTCCGTCATCCCATTCGTCCAGTCCTGCATGGACTCTCATCCAGAGATTTTTTCCGTCAAAGCTCTCTGGAACGGTGATGGTGGTGCGGAACCAGTAATGTCTGTCCGGTCCGTACCAGCGGTCGTTTACGGTATCAAACGAGGTCCACGGCTCTGCCGATGCATCTGCCTCTGCCGGTGTGATATAGCAGCCGTTTTTCACCTGCATATCGGTGATTTTGATTTTCTGTGAGATGGAAAGCCGCGCCAGCTCCTGGCAGATCACGTTCACACGCTCTTTTACAAATTTCATAATGCCTCCTTATGTTGGTCGTCATGCTCTGTTATACAAAAAAGTCCGCCGGACCTGCAGGCTTTCTCACCCGTAAGCCCGGCGGACTTGACTCTTAAAGACTGTTCTCTTTTACGTAGTTCAGCAGCTCATCTACGGTTGTGAATGCCATACCGGTTACAGTATCTGCGCATCCGTAGTAGATAGTGATTCTTCCGGTTGCTGCATCGCTTAAGGTTGCGCACGGGAATACTACGTTCGGAACATCACCCATGCACTCGTACTGGGTGATCGGAGCCATAATATAGTCTTTCGTTCTGTATTTTACTTTCCACGGCTCGTCGATATCAAGCAGTGCGCATCCCATACGATATACGTATCCGTTGCAGGTTGTGATAACGCCGTGGTAGATCAGCAGCCATCCCTCATCTGTTTCGATCGGAACCGGGCCGGCACCGATCTTGGTGCACTGCCATGCAGACTCATCGCCGCGGACCGGGCTCATCATGTGACGGTGTCTTCCCCAGAATTCCATATCTTTACTCTGGCTGACAAAGATATCGCCGAACGGTGTATGGCCGTTGTCGCTTGGACGGCTCATCATCATGTAGTAGCCGTTGATCTTTCTCGGGAACAGCACGCCGTTACGGTTGAATGGAAGGAATGCGTTCTCAAGCTGAACGAATTTCTTGAAGTCATAGGTGTAAGCAACACCGATGGTCGGGCCGTGATAGCCGTTGCACCAGGTTACATAGTATTTGTCGTCGATTTTGCAGACACGCGGGTCATAACGGTACTCTCTTGTCAGAATCTCCTCGTCAGCGCCCTCAAATTTGATCGGTTCATCCTCGATCTCCCAGTGGATACCGTCTTTACTTCTTCCAACGAAGATGTCCATGCTGATGGAACGGCTGTCGCAGCGGAATACACCTACGTATCCGTCCTCGAACGGTACGACTGCGCTGTTGAAGATACTGTTGGAACGTTTCTGCTCGTAACGGCCGATGATCGGGTTCTGATCATAGCGCCATACCGGCATGTGCTCTCCTGCTGGTTTTTCCTGCCAAGGCATATCCGGCAGATTGTTTCCGATGATTTTACTCATGATTGTTTCCCTCTGTGAAAATTATTTTTTTCTTTCTCTCTTGTCACGCCATACGGACATTTTTGATCTTTCGATCCGATACTTCTATCTTCGTCCATTTCTGCGCAAAAGTCAAGTGTTTTTGTTCACTTTTATGTAAATTTTCGTTTTCTTTGTTACTTTTTATCGTTCATTTATTTTCTATTTGTGTTCATCTTTGTTCACAAATGGATTTTTTCTATTTTTCGTACGGTTTTCTTCCCCGCAGAATGTCGGCATACCAGAATACAATCTCTGAAATGTGGTGCAGATCGCCTTCTTTGCTGATGCTTCTCCAGGACGCTTTATACTTCATAAACCAGGTTTCCAGCCGTCCCGCAAGTGCCGCGCAGGCTGTCTCATCCTTTTCTTTTCCAAGCTCAATGTCACACATTCTCGCGCCCGTCTCATTCCAGATGTCAATCGCTTCCATCGTGAGTTCCAGCACCGGAACCATTGGACGGCAGGATTCTTCCAGAGCACCGGCTGTCTTTTTCAGTTCTTTTTTCAGAGCCGCAATTGTTTCCTTTGCAGCTGCACGCTTCGCCTCATCCTGGATTCTCGCATCAAACAGCGCATTCCGGTTGTTCGGATGACCGAGCACTTTTTCCTCGTAAACGACGTTGGCATCCCACCAGTCAAAGATGGAGCATTCTGCCGTTTTTGCCATATAGGAAACGAATTTTCCGCTCCGGTCGCCGTAGGCCAGACGGGAAATCTGTTCATTCAGCTCCTCAAAGCTGTCGGTATCGTCTCCCCAGGAGAAGACGGCTCCATAGATCATGCCAGGAAGGGAAAAGTCCGGCTGATTGATGTGGCCGCAGTCACCCCAGTCTGTGTTCAGAACACCTTCCGCATGGTATTTTCTCGCATAGCCGCACATCCGTGTGATATTTTTGTAGCTGTTCTCCACCAGGTTCATCCACTGGTTCCAGCCGCCGACCCCAGGACAGAGATACTGTCTTGCACCAGCTTCCGCCATCACTTTTGCCTCATGCTCTCTCTGCTCGGCTGCATAGCCCCAGGTCAGGCAGACGGTTTCCTCTGGCAGCTCTTTGATCAGCTCCGGCTGTGCGCAGATGATATCGCCCCAGAACATCGGCTTTTTGCCTTTTGCCACGAGAAACTCGCAGAGCTCTTTTACATAGTCGATATACAGGCGGTGAACGCCTTTCTCGTCTGCCAGCGGTTTCGATTTTCCTTTTCCAAGGTCGAACGTTTCATCCGCGCAGATGTTGAATTTATCCGTGGCAAAGAGCGCCATGTACTCCTCGATCATGGCCTTGATCAGCTCGATCGCTCTGCCGCCGGAGACATCCACCGTGTGATGCTGCATCCGGTCCCAGAAGGAAAACGGCTCTTTCCAGCTGTCTGGGAATTCACAGAGGTCGCCATAGCTCTTTGTGGAGAGCAGCATGTACAGATGGCCGAACGTTGCGATCGACGGCACCAGTTCGATATGAAGCTTTGCGCAGTACGCATCCAGCTCGCGGATTTCCTCTGCCGTAAGCGGCGTCTCATCGCGCCACATCTCGGAAAGTCCCGAGAACAGATACGTGTGCTCCACATAGAGCTGCAGCTGGTTCAGCTTGTAGTACGCCATGCGGTCTGCCACCTGTTTTAAATAGGAAAGTGTCAGCACACGGCCTCTCGTCTCATCGAGATAATAGCCGCGCACCGGCAGATCCGGCTCATCCTCGATCCGCACAGCCGGAAGCAGTGCACCGTATTCGTGTATCATCTGGCACAGCGTCTGCACACCGTAGAGCACGCCGGCTCCGTCTCCGCCCTGGATGCGGATTTCCTCCTCTGTCACCTGCAGCACATACTGCTGGCTTTTCCTTGTCTCATCCAGTTCCAGTACAATCGCGCCGGTCTCTTTTCTTCCCGGAACGCCGTATCCGATATCGTACTGCATTCCGGTTTCCTTTTTGATTCCCTTCTGCAGCACTTTCGCATACGTATCCCCATTTCCCAGCAGTCTGCCATCCAGTACAATTCTGCCGTCATAGCAGAGTGCATGTTCCCCCGTCAGGAGTTTTACCTCTTTTGGTTTTGGTAAAAATTTCATTTTCCTTCTCCTCTTGTTTTTTGTTTTCTTTGTAACCATAGAACTTTCACTGAACGTTAAGTAACATTTTGAAACCACTTTCTCTTCTCCCCCATCCTACCATATTTTTTCCACATATTCCACAATAATTTGTAATTTTCTTCAATTTTTTTCAAAATTTCTTCCTGTTCTGCTCTTTTATATGTAAAGTAACTTTTGTTTCCCATTTTCATTCCGGAACAAAATCTGTTTTTTCGGATGAATGCGATCATCGGCTTTACCGCTCTGGCTGCCGCCCACGTCAATCAGCCGGACCAGGTGCAGGAATACCTGAACAAGATTTCCACCTCCGGCCAGCACCTTTTTCCGCCTGAACCAGATTCTGCTGAATCTGCTGAGCAATGCCACGAAATTCACACAGAACGGCAGCACCATCATTGTCCGTATTATTCAGAAACCGTACTATAAAAAAGGGTATGCGCTCTACGAATTCCACGTCCGCGACAACGGCATCGGCATAAGCCGGGAATTCCAGGAGCACCTCTTTGAATCGTTTACACGCGAGGAGACTTCTACGGTCAGCGGCATTCAGGGTACGGGACTTGGCATGGCGATCAACGTCAGCCATATGGTACAGGAAATCGCGATGGAGCTCCTTTCGAACGCCGGATTTTCCGTCAGCCTTGCAGACGACGGCGATGTTGCCGTTGAGACGCTCCGCACCGCAGCGCCGGATCAGTTCGATCTGGTGCTGATGGATATTCAGATGCCGAAACTCGACGGATACTCTGCAACGCGCCAGATCCGCACGCCGGACGGCGCCATTGCCAAAGTGCTTGGCTGATTCCCCTTTCTTATCTGCCGGAACCGTGAATTTTCTCTTACTCGAAAAAGAGGAGAAAAAGTTCACGGTTCCGGCAGATTTTTTCTTGCATTCTTTCGGGGAAGTGTGCTAGAGTGAAGATATCATATTTTATAAGAGGTGCTTATTTTGGATATTAATTACGAGTTATATAAGGTTTTCTATTACGTTGCCACCACACTCAGTTTTTCCGAGGCCTCCAAGCTGCTTTTTATCTCGCAGTCGGCGGTCAGCCAGTCGATCAAGGTTCTGGAGAAAAAGCTTGGAATCACGCTCTTTATCCGCAGTACAAAGCGCGTGCAGTTAACGCCGGAGGGAGAAACGCTGCTGCGCCACGTAGAGCCTGCGATCAACCTGATTGCGCGCGGTGAAGCACAGATTATGGAAGCGGGAACGCTTGGCGGCGGCCAGCTCCGCATCGGCGCGAGCGACACAATCTGCCGCTATTTCCTTGTTCCGTACCTGAACCGTTTCCACCGCTCCTTTCCGAATGTCCACATCAAGGTGACAAACCAGACTTCGACCCAGTGTGTCGATCTGCTGGAATCCGGCCAGGTGGATTTCATCGTGACCAATTATCCAAACTCGCATCTTTCCAGCCGTCTTCACACGATTCCGATTCATTCGTTCCACGATATCTTCATCGCGAACGGCGAATATTACCCGGAACTGGAAAACAGGCCGGTTCACTTAAAAGAGCTGCTGCAGTACCCGATTCTGATGCTCGACCGCAAGAGTACGACGAGTGAGTTCCTGCACAGCCAGTTTCAGCGGTTCCAGCTCGACCTCGTGCCGGAAATTGAGCTTGGCAGCAACGATCTTCTGATCGACCTGGCGAGTATCGGCCTTGGCATCGCGTTTGTGCCGGACTACTGCCTTGTAAAAGAGACGGCGGCCTTCCAGCTCGACCTCGTGGAGGAGCTTCCGCCGCGCCAGCTTGTCGTTGCCCACAGCTCCCATCTGCCGATCCCGCAGGCGGCAAAAGAGTTCATGAGCATGCTGGAAAAAGGCGCCGAATAACTTTTTCCGATCTATACGTCAAAAGAGGCAGGATCCTCAAGAAATTTTTCTGGATCCCTGCCTCTTTTTCTGTTTTTATGATCCGTTCTGGATTTACTGCTCGCTGCCGTCTTTCTGCACCGGTTCGGATGCTTCCGCTTTTTCCGGGCTTTCTGCATCCGCTGCTGCCTTTCCGGCTTCTGCTTTCAGATACTCTTTGAGCTCTTCCGGGCTGGAGATCTGAATGTTGCGGTTTACTTTTGCATCGTATGTATCGGCTCTCATGATTTCGGAGAGATCGACACCGGTCGCCTCTTTCATCGACTCAAACAGCTTTGCCATCACCACCGGCACATTGCCCGCTACGGAGCCGATGCCGTTGTCTTCGCTTCCGCCGCCGATGATCGTAATCTTGTCGATCTGGCTGAGCGGCTCTGCGATCTTTCCGGCGATCTCCGGCAGAACCTTGATCATCATCTCTGCCATTGCGGCTTTGTTGTAGCGCTGGTAAGCCTCAGCTTTCTTCTCCATACCTTCGGCCTCTGCAAGTGCCTGGGCACGGATGGATGCGGCTTCCGCCTCACCTTTTGCCTTGATACCGAGTGCTTCCTGCTCCATCGCATAGCGCTGGGCTTCTGCCTGGGCTTTCTTTGCCTCCGCCTCGCGGATTTTTTCGAACTGGTCTGCCTCTGCGTCTTTCTGACGGCGGTACAAATCTGCCTCTGCCTGCTGCTGTTTTGCGTAACGCTCGGCCTCGGCTTTCTTCTTGACTTCTGCCTCGAGGGATTTCTCGGTTACTTCTACTTCTCTGGCACGGAGCTCAACCTCGCGCTCCTGACGGGCGATGTTCGCATTCGCGGAAGTGATTTCCAGCTCTTTTCTCTGCTGCTCTTCCTGAATCTTGTACGCTGCATCTGCCTCTGCCTTTTTGATATCGGACTCTTTTTTCAGCTCTGCCGACTTGATTGCCAGATCGTTGTTTTTCTTTGCGATCTCAGTCTCGGCAAGAACGCGCTCATCGTTCGCCTCTTTATTTGCACGCGCCTGGGCAATTTTGATTTCTTTCTCGGAATTGGCACGGGCGATCGCCGCGGATTTCTTGATTTTTACGATATTGTCGATACCGAGGTTTTCAATGACCTGATTGGAATCAACGAAATTCTGTACGTTGAAGCTGATGATGTCAAGTCCCATCGCAGCCAGGTCCGGTTCTGCATTTTCTTTGACCAGCTCCGCAAACTTCTGACGGTCGGAAACCATCTCTTCCAGACGCATCTTTCCAACGATCTCACGCATGTTTCCTTCAAGGACTTCTCTTGCAACCTTGGCAATATATTCGCTGTCGCGGTTCAGGAAGTTCTGGGATGCTTTCTGGAGCTTCTGCGGTTCGTCCCCGACTTTGATGTTGACGGCTGCATCCACCTGAATATTGATGTAGTCAGCGGTCGGCACGGCGTCGCTCGTCTTCACATCAATCGCTACCAGCTTCAGACTCAGCTTGTCCAGCCGCTCAAAGAATGGGAGCTTGATGCCGGCTTTACCGATCAGGATCCGCTGGCCTTTTTGGAAACCGGAAATAATAAATGCGGTATCCGGCGGCGCCTTCACATAACCGCTCGCCAGAATGGCAAGAATGATCACCACAACGGCGATCACGGCAATCATGGTTGCATGTTCGAATACAAATTCCATCTTGTTTCCTCCCTTTTTTCTGCGGATGCTTTTCGCTCCGCGTTCTGCTTTTGTGTCTGTGTTATTTTCACTATAGCATTTTTTGCGGGATAGATACAACTGCATTATTATTACGATTTTGTAAGATTTCTGTTCGGGCAAAAACAATCCGCTGGAGCAGATTCTGATATGCCTTGCAACAAAAAAACGAAGGAGCTTCTTTTTACAGAAACTTCTTCGCCTTTCCTTTTTTTCACTGATCCTGCTCTTATGCTCTTTCGACAATCTTCTCCAGCGCTTTTGTGATCGCTGCTTTCAGCTCCGTCTGATCTGCCGGTGTCTTGACGGCCAGCTGACGGATCAGTGCTGTTACGTGATCGTCTCCAACCTCACCAAGGCTCGTAACGGCCGCGGTTTTTACGTCTACATCGTCTACTTCCAGAAGAGAAGTCAGAATATTAACAGAACCATCATTTCTCGAAGCTGCACAGGCTTTTGCAAGCGCTACCTGCGTTGTCTTGTCCGAATCCAGATACTGTTTTCTTAATTTGTCCCATTTTCCTTTTTCCACCATTTTTTTCAGCTTGTCTTCCGATGCCTCTTTTGAACCAAACATTGTAAATCCTTCTTTCTTTTTGCTCTTATTTTTGGTGGATGCAGCAACTGCCGCGGCGAATCAAAAAGGTTCGTAGTGTTTTTGCTGTCGTCCCTGTCATGTCCGCCACATTGTAACCATGCTCTCGTCCATAACAGAGATTATACTCCTTTTCTTCTGGTTTTTGAACAGAAATACTATAAAATTTTTATAAAAATTGTTACTTTTTCACAGATTTTTCTTGTTGTTCTGCTTTTTATTTCAGATATCCCGTATATTCCGCCGTATGCAGCAGTTTATTGGCGTTTTCCACGCGCTCTTTGGTCGGCGGGTTGATGCCTTCGAGTTTGTATGGGATTCCTAAGGTTTCCCATTTGAATACGCCGAGGGTGTGGTATGGGAGAACCTCTACGCGCTGTACGTTGTGCAGGCTGTGTAAAAACTCATCGAGGCGAATCAGGTATTCATCGTAGTCGCTGCGTTCCGGGACGAGGACGTGGCGGATCCAGACTGGTTTGCCGATCTCGTCAAGGTAGCGCGCCAGGTCGAGGATGTTCTCGTTGGTGCAGCCGGTCAGCTCTCTGTGCGCCTTGTCGTCAATCAACTTGATATCGAGCAGCAGCAGGTCGGTGTATTTCATCAGCTCATTAAATTTGCTGAAATACGGCTCCTCTCTTGTGAACGGATTTCCACTGGTATCCAGCGTTGTGTGAACGCCGTTCTTTTTTGCCTTGCGGAACAGCTCGATCAGGAAGTCGATCTGCAGCAGCGGTTCTCCGCCGCTCACGGTAATGCCGCCTTTTTCTCCCCAATAGTTTTTATAGCGGAGCGCTTTTTTCAGCACCTCGTCTGCGGTCTGCCAGTCGGCATCTTTTGTTGTCCAGGTATCCGGGTTGTGGCAGAACTGGCAGCGCATGTTGCAGCCCTTCACAAAAATCACGTAGCGTACGCCAGGTCCGTCGACGGAACCGAAGCTCTCGATCGAATGGATCGCGCCCTTTACCGGGCCATTGTTGTTCTGATTCATTTCACTCATATTTTTTCCTCTTCTTTCCAACTTACTATCTTTCTATTTTTCTGTATTTTCCGGTCAAATTTCAAGGTTCTGCTTGATTATACGGAAATCCGCGGTTCTTTTCAAGGCTTTTCCATGTACAAAATCGAACACATGGCAGGATAAAAATTTGGTTTACTATATTGCATTATGATATAGTCTGTGTTATGATCTACTCAACAAGGAGGTGTTCATATGAATCCACAACTCAAAAAGGGCGTCCTAGAGCTCTGTGTCCTCTCCCAGCTGACAAAAGAGGACAAATACGGCTATGAGCTGACAGACGCTATTTCCCGCGAAATGTCCATCGCCGCAGGAACGCTCTATATGATTTTAAAACGACTCAAGGAAGCCGGTTACGTGGAAACGTATCTACAGGAATCCGCATCCGGCCCTGCCCGGAAATATTACCATCTGACTGAAGCAGGAACAGCTTATCAGCAGGAGAAAAAACAGGAATGGCTGGATTTCACCCAGCAGATCAACCGACTGATTTCAGATGAAACGATCTGACGATAGAAAGGAAAATCATGATGAATACAACGTATGAAACTTATATGAATGCATTGAAACAGGGCCTTGCATCCTTTGATTCTGCCGCCGCAGAGGAAATTTTAAACGATTTCGAATCCCATTTCGCCGACGCCCGCAGCCAGGGTCTCTCCGATGAGGAAATCTGTGCGGAACTCGGCAATGTCGACGATGTCCTCGAATTTTTCCGTCAGGAATATGCCACAACGGAGCAGCCTGTTGCAAACGTGCTGCCACAGGAGAAAACCCACTCCAATTCTGAAGAAACACATCCGAACTACCCGTACGCCCCTTCCACTGCCATCACCGCTATGGAAATCTCCCTGCGGAACGCTTCTGCCGACTTTGCTCCGGGCACTTCCGCTTCGGTTGAGTTTGACTTTTCCGGCGACTTCGATCCGGACCGCTTCGAAGCAGGCATTGAGGGCAATACGTTCTGTCTGCGAGAGAAAAAGCTCATCCCTTCCGTATTCTGGAAACATCTTTTCTGCAATAATCACCAGAAAGAGGTGTTCTCCTTCCAGGTGCCGTCCACCGTACAGAAGCTGACGCTCCGCTCTTTGAACGGCGCGACCGGGCTTGATACCCTCTCCCTTACTACGCTCGAAATTTCCGCCACAAACGGCAAAATCACCGGTGATTCCCTTTCCGCATCCAGCTGCCGCATACAGGCCGCGAACGGAAAGATCGTCCTGACCCGTCTGCGCACAGACAGCCTCGATGTTTCCGCCACAAACGGCAAACTTGAAATCACCGGCGACTGCTCCCGCGCATCCTTAAACAGTGTCAACGGTAAAGTCCTCTTCGAGGGAACCTGTTCCGAGTACCTGACAGCAAAATCCGTCAACGGTTCCGTGAAACTCCATCTCCCGCACGACCTTGCCGATGCGTCCATTCATGCATCCACGACAACCGGAAAAATCCGCCTCGTCTCCAATGGAAGAACGGAATCCTACACAAAAACATTCACCCGCTCCGGTATTTCTGCATTCACCATTCAGGCAAGTACCGTCAACGGAAATGTCCTGCTCTCTGACTTGCCGGCAGAAAACTGACAAAAAAGAATGGACTGGATAAAATGTTTTTCTTTAGTCGACTGATATGTAAGAAGAACACTGACTACAAAATCAGTGTCCTTCTTTCTTCCTTTACATATATTTCATAATAGTCGGCAATAATACATTCATATCTATTGGTTTTGCAACATGATCATTCATGCCACTTGCCAAAGCCATCTTCTTATCTTCTTCAAACGCATTTGCTGTCATTGCAACAATTGGAATCTGCGATTTGTTACCGTCTTTCAGTTCTCGAATTCTCCTGGATGCTTCATATCCGTTCATAATCGGCATCTGAATATCCATCAGAATCAGACTGTAGTAATTTTGCTTTGCTTTGTTAAACATATCAATACATGCAACGCCGTTCTCCGCTCTTTCTATCATGATTCCCTCTTCCGTCAAAAGTTCCGTTGCAATTTCTGCGTTCAAGTCATTATCTTCTACCAGAAGAACCCTTTTTCCTTCCAGTTTTTTGATATTCAACTGACCGTCTGCATGTTTCGGATTCCTTTCTTCCGCATTTGCTATCTTTAATGGAAGCGTGATTGTAAAAGTAGAACCTGCTCCCGGTTTGCTCTGAACTGTGATCTTGCCATTCATTAAATCCACCAGTTTCTTCACGATTCCCATGCCAAGTCCGCTACCTTCTATTCCGCTGTCTGACGAAGATCGTTCCTGTGAAAATGATTCAAAAATATGTTTTTGGAATTCTTCTGACATTCCGATTCCGTTGTCTGCTATGATAAGCTCTAATACACTCCAACCTTCTTTTTCGCCGGGATATTGGTTCAATGTACAGCTTATGTTACCGCCTTCACCCGTGTATTTCACAGCATTACTCAAAATGTTAATCGTAATTTCAGATGATCTTGCATCATCCATATGCAGGTATGGATATCGAATGTTCTTATTGACTTTCAGTGTTTGATGTTTTTCTTCTATCGGTTTCCTAAACATATCAATACATAAATCAAAGTTTTTAGAAACATCTGTTATTGTTTCATCCAGCGTTGCTTGGTTGTTTTCGATTCGTGCTAATTCAAGAATGTTATCAATCAAATGCAGCATTTTCTTTCCGCACAATAATATTTTTTCAAAGTAATCCTCTAATATAGTTGGCTCCTTTAAATGTTTCTCTCCCAATTCTGCATATCCAATGATTGCATTCATAGGGGTACGAATATCATGAGACATATTAAATAGAAATGTTGATTTTGCTTTATTAGCTGAATCGGCCAGTCTTGCAGCTTCCTGCAACAGTTTTTGCTGTTTCTGCTCATTTTCTTTTTGCTTCTTATATACAGAATATCCACAGGTACATAATATTACCAAAATACACGCTGTAATGCATCCCAGTACAATACTTAACTTATTCGTCTTCTCAACCATTCCATACGCTTTCTGCATATCCATTTCTATGCAGAAAGCACCTATCACTTCATTAGATTCATCTTCCGCTGTCACAGGATAACAGGCTGTAAAAATAGGTCCCCATGTTGTATCAACAATATCCTGAGAATATACTGTTTTTCCAGAAAGTGCTTTTTCTATATAAGGAACCATCTCCTTTTCAATCGGATCTCCTGGATGTCTGACGTCACCAGCCGATGGATCCAGTCCGTCTACAACGTAAATCAATCTACCGTCTTCATTTCTGGTTGCTGTGTAAATATATCTCGTAGAATTCAGCGTTCTGATTTCATTCATATATGTCGACATATTCTTGAATAGTTCTGTATTCTCATCAGCTTTACTTTTTATTTCATTAAAATCTTTTCGTCCCAGTCTGTCATTTACCAGCTTATGAACCGCATCTGCACTGGAAATATCTCGTTCAATTTCTGTTTTCAGAGCAGTTTTGGTATATGCTTGTTGTAAAATAAAAGTATATGCAACAACAGCCAAAATCACCATTGCCAGAAGGAATACCAACCGTCCCTCAAAAATTTTCCAATGATTTACCGGATTTTGATCTTTTCTTTTTTGTTTTATATAGTTATTTTTCATCATCGTATTTCACATGCCTTTTATCTAATTTTAATTTAATACAAAAACGTCTCAACTCTTCACGTATTTTGCAAACATGGGTTACATTTCCAGACTCATCCCTTTTTACAGTAAAAAGCATCCTGTGCCAACTGCCATCACACATACTGAATTCTGTGGAAATGCATTCTTCCGCCTTCAATCTTGCTGAAAGTGTAGAGATATCCAGAAATGGACGGATCAGCGAGCAGTATTCAGATGCAGCCATTGTATCACAAAACTGATACAGTTTCTCCGATGCACATCCTCTGTTTCCTGTCTGCTTTTCCCATGCATCTGGAAGGCTCCTGATTGCTGCGGTTGCCTCATAATCATTCATGACAGGCATTTTGCTTTCTCAACTCTTCGCTTATGGTCTGCTTAATTTTTTCATCATCCAACGGCTTTGCAAGATGTGCGTTCATTCCTGCTTCCATACACTTTTCTGCATCTTCCCTGAATGCGTTTGCAGTCATAGCAATGATAGGGATAGTTTTTGCATCTTGCCGATCCAGAGCTCTTATTGTTCTTGTAGCTGTAAGACCATCCATCACCGGCATCATAACATCCATTAAAATAACATCGTATGTTCCCGGTTCGGAAGCTTCAAAATGCTGAACAGCTTCTAACCCATTGTTCACTGTTTCTACTTTAGCTCCATTTTCCGTCAGCATAAATTCTGCTATTTCCACATTCAGCTCATTATCTTCAACCAGCAATACCCGGATATCTGATATATCTGCATCAAAATCTTCTTTTTCTTCTGGCCGTGCATTCGTATCAATTTTAAATGGAAGTATTACAGTAAAACAGCTTCCTTCACCAAGCTTGCTTTCAACGGTTATGGTTCCGCCCATCTTTTCTACAAGTTGTTTCACAATAGGCATTCCCAGACCTGTCCCATTATAATCAGAACGTGGGGAATTATCTGCCTGTACAAATGGAGTAAACAATTCATTTTTTATAAATTCTTCTGACATTCCAATTCCATTATCTCTTATTTTAAATTCACATGTCATGTGATCTTCTGATCTTTCAATCGTTCTCATACTCATGTAAATAGAACCATTCACCTTATTGTACTTCATACTGTTTGTAAACAGATTCATCAATACTTTTTTCAGATGAACTGCATTGCTCCAAACATATATACCACTGTAATCATCATGTTCTCCTATAACATGAAGTCCTTTTTCTTCTGCCTGAAAGTATAGCGACTCCGTGATTTCTTTACATACCTGATCCAGATTGATGGATTCATCACCAAAAACCACGGTATCCGATTCTAACTTTGCCATATCCAAAACATCATTTACCAATGATAATAGCAGTTTCGAAGACTCATTTATTTTATTCAGGCAATCTTTTGCCCGCTCACCATCATTTCCGCTTTTTTCAAGAATTGTAAGCATGCCCATAATGCCATTGATCGGTGTCCTGATGTCATGAGACATGTTATTTAAAAAGGAAGTCTTAGCCTTATTGGCACTCTGTGCTTCTACAAGTGCATTTTGTAATTCCTGCCGTTTTTCTTCCAGTTCCTGATTCAGTTTTAATGCCTGTTCAGCAGATTTCTTGAATCTTTCCTCCGCACGTTTTGACTTCTTCCAAGAACGAAGAATGATACACAAAACAATGAAAAAAGAAATTCCAACGATAAGTGAAACTGGCAGTAAATTATCCTGAATAAAATCCCTCACTGTAACTTTTCGTGAGGAAACATTATACGAAACTACTGCACCCGAAAATTGAGCTGTAGGCATAGATGTCAGTGTTTTATTCAGAATGGACAAAAGAACCGGTTCTCCCTGCTGAACAGCAAATGAAACATCAGCTTCTTTTGTCAGGAAAGCGCTATGAAGCTTATTATTTTTCAAATAGTTTGAAACAGTACCTGAATTGCTTACAATACAATCTGCCTCCCCTTTCTGCATTGCTTTTACTGCTGCATCTGATGTCTCATATTCCATAACCTTCCATTGTGGATAATTGTATGAAAGATATGCTTTCAATACAAAATTATCTTTTTCAACAGCAGCTACATTCTCTTTATTCTCATCAAAAGAATCCTTTGCCGTAATTGCTGCCATATTGAGAGTCAACAGCGTATCCGACAAAGCAAATCCATTTGTTTCCGCAAAGTATGGATTCTGGTTTGCATGAAAAATCAGGTCTATTTTTCCATCCTGCAATGCCTGAAGCAGTTCACTTCTTGTATCATACCCCTTTAATTCAAATTCCAGAGTCTGACCTTGCAGACAATTTTCTGCAAGATCCACATAATCTGTAATAACACCTGTCAGTTTACCTGTTGATGGATCTACACTGCTGATACCTCCATCCTGATTCAGATACCCTATCCGGATTGCACCATGCTGCCCGATCCACTCACTTTCTTCTTTTGAAAGAAACGAGCTGCTCTGTGCAGAAAGATAACGCCTGTAGAGATCATCTGTGTAAAATGGGTTGTCATCCTTGATTCTGCGCATAGCACTATCCAATGCTTCTTTGATATCCGGACGTTCTGGATTTATAGCGAAATAGATTTCTGTCTCTCCAATACTTGTAAGCGGTGAAATATCCGATTCTTCCCAACGGGATTCTTCTACCGAAACAAAGCAGTCAATTTCGTGTTTCGACAGTTTGTCCATAACTTCTGCGGTATTAGAAACATTGACATGCTGCGTATGCAGACCATACTTTAACTCCCATTCGTTAAGCACATCCTCCGTTATATTATCTTTAAGCACACCAATATTTTTTCCCTCAAAAGAATCCAAATTTCCTGCTGTAAGATCCATATTGGATGCATCCGTATAGATGTAATATTTCTCTTCCCCCATAGGCATATCGGAAAAAAGCATATTTTCAGCACGTTCGTCTGTATAGGAAATGCCACCTAGAATATCAATTTCTCCATTTTCCAACTGTGTAAAGCAGTTTTTCCAATCACTTGTTATGTATTTATATGTCCATCCTGCATAACCTGCAATATCTTGAAGATACTCATAACCATAGCCGCTTCTTTCTCCCTTTTCATTGACTACATTATAAGTTTCCTCAAAAGATCCTACCCGAATAACATGATCAGAATTTTCTTGGGCAGATGTGGAAACAGGAAAAACAACCAAACATATCATTATGCAAAATATAAAATAACAAAATTTGAAATTTCTTATATTCTGTACTAATTTGCACTTCTTCATCTTTCTCCCACCCTCCAGGCTACAGTCGCTTGCTTGCTTGCAGATTTTAATTTTACATTCATTAATGTTCAATACCTCCACAACATTTTTATAAATATCTTTGCGACAGCTTCTGCTGTACTTTTACTATAATTATACTCTACAGCCAACTTGTGTCAATTTACTAACAGAGTAATTACATTCTTTTACTCCTTAATCTTGCTATTACTCTCCCCACAAATAGAGCCAAACTAGAGTCATTCGATAAAACAAATGCCGAAAACCCGCATAAATACAGGCTTTCGCATTTTAGTCCGTTACTCGAACTCCTTTGCGGACTGCGTTTCATGACACGCAAAGGCTGTTATTAGAGGTTTATATTTCGAACATGCGTTCTGTTTTTGCGTTTTTCGCACCGCTTATGAAGAAATAAACTCCAAAATAACTCCATTTTACTCTTTATTATTTTGTTGTTCTTCTCTTGCGTACAGGAGATCCAATGCCTGACATACAACACCACTCATGCTCTGATAGTGTCTTTCTGCATACTCAACAAGTCTCTGTTTTTGTTCTGGAGTCACCCGTACTCGTATGTTTTCTTCTTTGCCATCTTTTGGTGTTTTTCTAGCCAAACATATCACTTCCCTTCCACAAGTACAGTTTACTACTGATTACTACAAAATGTCAATCTATTTTTGTTATTTATATATATATTCTCTTGGACTAATCTTGAGTTATCTTGGACTAATTTACTTCTCACTCCTGTAGATCTTTATCTACAATCTCCCAGTAACCATTCTTTGGAGATCCATGTCTTATAAGAATACCATACTCTTTTAACTTCTTAATATTGTTCTCAATATTTCGACTGGCAACCCCAATTTTTTCAGCTAGCTTAACTGCTGATAATTGATGATCTTCTGAAAGTAACTTTATAATCTTTTGCTGTGTATTGTTGAGGTCTGTTCTCCACACTACCTCCGATGCTTCTCCGATGCTTTCTTTTCCATTTGTCATCGGAAATGAACTACGGAACAGCTCTACCCGAAACATATTATCGAATTCCTGAAATCTCGGCTTCGAAAGTCCATACTCTTCTGCAGCATTAAGGATTCTTTTTATTCCGCTTCCCCATGCTTCTACAAGTCCCATCTGACTGAATATATTGGCAATGCCTTTATTCCGGATCTTCGAATGACCATTCATGACTTCCTCATAAGTTAATCCGTTATATAATCCACCCGGAGAAGTCACCTCCAGTCTGTCATCATAAACTGCGACCTGAATACAAGATTCATCCAACAGGTTACGGTGACAATGGGCGTTAATGATCATTTCCAATAAGCGGAGCTACCATAAAATCTGCCGGATCAGTAATCGCATCTGCCAGGAAAATGGACTTGCCACCAGTATGCCAACCGGAGAAAAAGGAAAAAGCTATAAAGAAAACATGGAATATCATCATGGCACCAGTTGGAAAGTCAAGCTACGTGTTGCAGTTGATAAGGCAATCTGGACTTCCATCAACTATGAGGAATTTCTACAAAAAATGCAGTTAGCCGGATATGAAGTCCGCCAAGGAAAACACCTGTCCTTCCGTGCACCGGAGCAGAAGGACTTCACTTACATGAAATCTCTCGGAAGTTATTATAGCGAAGAAAATGTCCGCATCCGTCTGGCAAAAAATCGTAGCAAAGTGAAAACTCCAAAGCATCTGTCCAGAGATGCTCGCCTGTATATCAATATTTCCACTTATGTTACAACCGGCAATCGAGAAGGATTTGAACGTTGGGCAAAACTAAATAATCTAAAAGAGGCAACCCGCACCTTCAACTATCTTTCTGAAAATAATCTGCTGAATTATGAAGATTTTCAACAGCATGTTTCTGATGTTGATGCTTCTGTTAAAGCGGCTGAACAGAGAATAACACAAATCAACAATGAGCTGAACACGCAGAAAGTCATTCAAAAACATTGTGATTCTTACCGGCTCTGCCGTAAAGTGATTGAAGATTGCAAATCTGCTAAAAATCCAAAAGCATACCGGACCAAACATCAAGCAGAATACCAACTCCACGATTCACTAAAAAAAGAGCTTCAGGATCTCGGTGTTACCAAAATCCCAAGCTCTAATAAAATCCAGAAGCAAATTGAAAATCTTGAATCTGAACAGGCTGCTACTGTCCGGGAAATACAGGAATTGCAGAAAAAACAAAAGACGCTAGATATCATTAGACAGAATTTTACAGCACTGCTCTATGCTCCTGAGATCAGTTCAGACTTACTTCCAGCAAAACGGGAACCTATTTCTGTCACAAGAGATAAATAGGATTGCACTGACAACTCAATTATTCTTTTCCAAATCATCCCAAGGTTTCAGATCTATTTCCTCCTAGGTGACACCATACGGTGCACCTCCGGAGGTATTTATCTTTGGCTTATGCCAGTTGAGTAACTAAACGAAAAAAACGGGATTCCCTGATCTCCTCATATTATTTATGGACTTTTCTTTTACATATACTAAATATGATTAAGGATATTCCCATTAAGGAAAGCCACATAATTACATTCGTATCGTCTCCCGTTTTTACATTTGGAGTGCGACTGCTATTATCACCCGATGGTTCTTCTGAAACTGGTGGCGTATTCGTGGTAATTGGTGGTATCGATTCATTTTTAAATTTAGGTTCTGCCGTTACATTCCAAATTATCTGACCGTCATAATTACCTGGAACTGTTATGATAAAAGGTTCGCTTTGATATACTTGATTGCTAATTTGTGTTTTTTGTGTCTGGACAAAAAGATACACTCCTTTTTCCAGATCTCTGTACATAACTTCTCCGTCTGAGTTGGTCTTTCCGGACATTCCTTTGATGTTGTTATCCTGTACATATTTTTCCAGTTTTTTTGCAGCTTCTGCCTGAGCGGAAGAATCATCAAAATCAAATATGACTCCAGACTTTGCAAACTCACTCACTAATGCCCATGAATTGTTTTTATATGTTCCAACCTGATACATCGTAAATTCAGTATTACTTAGCTTATATACCGTGGTCTCATCTTCAACAGTTGCTTTTAATAATATACTTCCCAGATCATTCGCAGACACAGGTAACGGAATGAGGAGTAAAAGCATACACATCACACTGGCCATACACATATATATTCGCTTACGTTTACTTATTCTGCCCATATTTTTTCTCCTTCCTGCGTTTATGTAACTTAATGCTCACCCATATGATGATGAAAGCAACAATTCCAACAATCAATAGAATCACATTGAATGGGATTGTGCGCTGAAGACCAACTTCCTCATCTATCTTCTGTGCCTCTTCATACGGAATTCTAGTGCCACGTACAAGCAGTCTGTGCGTGTTAACTGCATAAGGAGTGCATGTGACCAGTGTTACATAATCCTTGCCCTTTTCAATCTGTAAAGAATCTGTATCTGATGGCAATACTGTCAGAATCTGATCCACCTGATAGGCAAAGGTATGATGAAGAACTTTAATATAAAATACATCTCCAACCTCCATCTTGTTCAGGTCGGTGAATATCTTGGCATTTGCAAGTCCACGGTGTCCGGATAATACCGCATGACAGCTCTCACCGCCTACCGGAAGCGAGGTGTTTTTCAGATGTCCTACACCTGACTGCAGTACTTTTTCGGATGTTCCATGATAAACCGGAAGAACAACATCAAGCTTTGGAATATCAATATATCCCATCATTCCAGTATCATCAATTTTCAAAAGTTTGTTATACTCATCATCTTCTGTCTGGTTTTCATTGCTTTCTGAAAATGGATCTGCTATGGAACCAATTCCAATCAGGCTTTCATTGTATTCCTGTGCCTGCTTGATCATGGCATTTTCCTGATCTTCCGACAGATGAGAAACTTCCTGTTCATAATCTGTAGCAATGGTTGTGCTGTTCATCTGATTGATATAATTGCTCACCACCGGATACAGGATTAAAGAAAATGCCAGTAGATATCCGATTCCTCTTAGTATTTTCACTACTTTCTTCATAATATCCTTCACCTTTTCGTCTGTTTCTTCTGAAATACTCAGTTTACACTGAACATTTCAGAAAAAGCAGACATCCTCCCGGTACAATACCGGGAAGATGAACTGTCTTTTTATCCATTCTTAAACTTCAGAATGTCTTAGTTTTTTGCTTTCTTTTTACCAAAAGCTTTGCTTGCTGTTAATACACCGAAAAGAACGATACCAGCCAGTGTTACCATAAGGGCACCCTTGCTACCAGTAGATGGAAGCTGTGCACCTGTTTTGTTTTCTACAGGTACTTCTGGAGAAGTTGTTGTATCTTTAATTTCTGTACCTGTTGTTGTAGTTCCATTGTATGTGTAATCAACTGAATAGCTTGTCAGTTTTCCGGTTTTTGGATCATAGTTTGCTTTAATCTCAACCTTTATGTCGCTGAGAAGTTTATTGTATCCTTCTGGAGCTTTTGTCTCTCTTAAGTAGTAAGTTCCGGCATCAAGACCTTTTACAAGAACTTTACCGTTATTACCAGATACAATTACATCGGATTTGAAACTTTCTGCTGTAGCTTCCTCAGGTGTTGCCACACGGTATTCACCATCAGTTACTTTTTTAATGTTAACCTTGTCTCCAGCTACTTCACCATTTGCTTTGTAAAGCTCGAATTCTGCCTTTGCAAGTCCAGTCTTATCCGCACCATTTAAATAATATTTGAAGATTGTGAAATTGAAAGTATGTACATCTACGATGCTTGGTTCAGATTCACCTTTGTTATCTGTTCCTGGTTTATTACTGTACTCAACGGTAGCAGAGTTCTTGTTTGCATCAAAACCAGTTACGGCATCTTTATTTAAGGTTGCCGTATAAGTTACTTTAATTTCCTGTCCTGCTTTGTTTGCATTAGAAGCAAGGAAATTGTTCATTGTAATTGTAATGTTCTGTCCGTCCTGTGTTAATGTATAAGTATTATCGCCAGTACCTGCAGTAACATTCTGCACATTTTCACCTGATCCAACTGTCACAGAAGTAATTCCTTTAAAAGTAAGTCCTGTGGATAATGTATCCTTGAAGTTAAATACATAAGAAGTATATCCAGTCATATCTGGTACTTTAGATGTCAGTGTGTAAGTTACTGTATCACCAATGTTGACATCATCTGCATTTTTGTTGTCATTTACTTTTTTTACTACTGTCGGGTAATTGCTCTTCATGTTAATTGAAGTATCACCTGTAACGCTGACTAAAGATGCTACGGATGTGTAACCCTGTTCTCCAGGTGCTGTAGATGTATCTGTTGCACCTACTGGATACACTACATAATATCCATAATCCAGCTTATTAATTACCGTAGTACCAGCGGTTGTAGGTGCAGTTGTATGAGTAGCATCTACAATAGTTTTATTCTTAAGAATCCAGTCCAAGATATCTTTTGCAAACGCTGCGCCATTACTTCCATCTTTTCCGACCTGATCTTTAACATAGTTATATGCCGCTTCACTTAAAGCTTCACCTTTTAAACTTTCAGATCCTGATATTCTAATATTATTCTTAAAAAATCCCTCATATGCACTGTTCAGTGTATATGCTACATTATCGCCGTTTTTTGTTGCTGTAAAAATCTGATACAGATCCAGGGTCTTTCCTGCCACTGTATTGTTGACTGTCAGGGTTCCTTTTGGAGCTTCTGCTGCAAATACAGTCATGCTCATGGACAGTATCATGGTCATTGCCATCAGAACTGCCATAAATCTTGATACTAATTTCTTCATGTTCCTCTTCTCACTTTCTTTTGATTTTTTATTGGTTCGCTTTGGATTCTTTCAGCCTTTACGGTGGAAGTTCCCCACGCAGCCATATCTCTCTCATGACCCTGCTCCCCCTTTCCTACATCGCCTGTTTCCGTTTCCTTCTGCGTCCGGTATAAAGCAGAAACGCTAACAACAGACCACCTGCTATGATAAACATCATAATGCCCTCGCCACCGGTATCCGGAAGCAGTGCAAAATGCCGGTTGGTAATCGTGAAAGTAAAACCATCTTTAGAAGTTTCGATTGTAGTTGTATATCCTTTTATTTCCGTTTCCGTAACAGAATATTTGTAATAATGCAAAGTTCCGTCAGTATCTTTTGTATAGGCTGGGAGCAGCTTGTCGGGTTTTTCTGACTTAATAATCTCCTGCCATGTGGATTTTGAGATATCGCCTTTTACCACATAGTTTTCATATCCTGGCACAACTTCTGTTTGTTCCGCTCCATCTGCGTCTGTGCAGCTTCTGGAAATCGTGACTGTAATGGAATCCGGCCTGATACCATCCATATTTCGGAAATCTTTCCAGACCTTATTAATGGTCAGATTTACAAATTCATCACATGGATCCTGTGTGTCAGATGGTTCCGGTGATGTGCTGTCCCCTGTATTTACTGTAGTTTTGGCATCTGACATCAGAACCGCTTTCGCATCTGATACATAAGCATTCAGATCTGCCGTTTCGGAAGAATCTTTTGTTGCCATGACCGCATTCTGCAAGGTGTCATATGTATCTACCTGCACTACATGTTTTACAGAAAAGATGCTCCATCCATTTTCCTGGCTGAACGTATCTGTCAGGACAGCTGAATTCTTTTTGATCTCATTGACCGTAATCGTCGGTTTTCGGTAGATTCGGTAAATGTTATCCTCACCTTCTACACCTGCTTTTGTATTAAACTCATATACGGAGTCCAGTTTACTATTTCCGCTGAATGGTCCCACCAGCTTGGATGTTCCACGGACCACATCGCAGTAATACATGTCATTATTCCGAAGAAGACCTTCGTCGTTGTAACCAACAAAGCCTCCGCTTCGCCCATCTGTTGCAGTACCATCCGCATCATTTCCTGCGCCGCCTGCGTAGACATTGTATCCGATGGTGATTCCATACACATTGCTGTCTGTGATTTTTGTCCTGTTTGCCTTGATTAGGTTGACACTGATGTTGGACTTTACATCATTATCTTTCGTTATGATTCCATTTTTATCACATGGAAGCTTAATAGAGGAATCTCCGATCTTAATGATTGCAAAATCTGTCTGCTGGCCGTTGTCTGGCGACATTTTGGACAGTCCAACGGAAATATCAAGTCCCAGCAAATTCACATGGATGAGATTTCCATCGTACAGCGCATCGACCTTCACAATTCCAAGATTGATATGCAAAAGGTTGGAATCCTGAATTTTATCCAGATACAGCACCTTTACAAGATTATCCAGAACTACGAGCAACGCATCCACCACCGTGGAATCCAGTTTTACATCCGCAAGATAGGCAAAGCTTGTTCTTCCGGCAAAGCCTCCGGCTGTTCCACCGGATTCTACCAGTTTCAGGCTGTTTTCCTGATTTTGGGCATCTCCGGCATTACAGCCTGACATTCTGGAAAGACTTGCGTAGCCGATAAATCCTCCTGCGATCTGTTCCTCTCCACCTTTACTCTGAACGGTATAACCACCAGGTATGCCTGCCACACTGCTGTCATCAATATGGGAGCCAAAAATATCCAGAACACCGAGGGCACCGCCAAGAAGCTGTCCTGCATTATCTCCAAGCACATCCAGTTTTTCCATTTTCACAACTCCGCTTTTTCCGGAGTAACCTACAAAACCGCCGACGCTGTTCAGACCAGTTACATAATTTAATCCTGTTACGCTGCTGTTTTTGACAGAGCCATTTAACAGTGAACCGCCAAAACCTCCCGCCGTTCCGCTATATGTTACTTCATTATTCTGGCCGGATTTTGTCGCTGTGTTAGCACTGACGCCAAGCCCTGCATCTGGCTGCCGGTGATCTTTCCGTAATATACATAGCTTCGGAATGCATCCAGCACATCGGTTTTTCCAAGCTTTAAAAGATACTGTAAGACAGAGGTCTCACCATTGGCACTAATATTTGCAGCACCGGAAACATCCGCAATACCGAAGCATCCTCCGGCATATTCACCGGCTACTACAGAGCGAATCTTGTCTGCACGGATTCCGCTTTCCGGTTTATCCTTCTCGCCAAGAACTGCTCCACAAAGACTTCCTGCGAATCCTCCAGCTGCTTTTGCATACCCTGTATTGCTTCCATTTTGATAGGTTCCGTTTACGATCACGCCCCAGTCATCCCAGGCTGACACAGATGCACAGCGGATGGTGGAAACAGTAGCATTCAGAACCTTAATCAGCTCTGCCGGAGCATTTACCATAAGAACATCCAGAAGTTTATTCAAAAGTCCCTGTTTTGTAGCTGTATCAATAGCTGCCACACTACCCGGATCTACTTTTCCGGCAAAACCGCCTACATAAGAAGTTCCATCTACACGCCTTAAATTTGTGATACTGCAGGAGGAAGTTTCATCTCCCCAGATTTGGCCGCCGATCATTCTTCCCACATAGCCTCCGGCAAATCCTGCCGGATCTTTGTCTGCAATACCGGTTGCTTTGATCCTTGCACCGGAACGATATCCTTCCACATGGGACTGTTTCACGACTGGCACAAAGGTTTTTAATGCTGCCAGACTGTCTGCACCTATAATCTTAAGGCCTGCCAGTGAAACGTCACCTGTGTTTGCCACAGAACCTGTAAGCATCTCACCAGCAAATCCACCACTGCATCTATAAGCCTCTGCCAACTGAAGATCTACAGCAGTACCGTTTGTAACGGTTCCTCCTTCCATCCGACCCACATAGCCTCCGGCAGAACCACCCTGTGTTGCTTTACTTGCCAGAATGCTCCGTCCTGCTGTAACAGCGTATCCATATGCATACTGGGAAATAATCTCATTTAACTGATTCTGATCATTGACTTCACCAAGTGCCTGTAATTTATTACCGTAACTTCCATAAGAACCGACAGCACCAACCCACTTATTCCAGGTATCCGTATCCAGTCCACGAAGCGGTCCATAAACAGCTGTATTCTTTTCTGTCGGATACACTGCCTGAAGAAGCGTCAGCGGATTATCTAGTTTGATAAGACCGAATAAAACCTTCAGACTTCCTGTGTCTGCAACATTCGCACACCGCATCAGTCCGGTATAGCCTCCAGCATATTCCGTTCCATATACGGAACGGATACGATAGGCCGCACATTCTCTTACGGTTCCTGTATATGCAGCACCTTTCCAGTTATCCGTATTGTTTCCCCAGATCTGACCGCCATAGTTGTAACCCGCATATCCTCCTGCAAGTCCACGGTAAATGCTGTCATCACTTTCAGCCTGAGCCCTCACAGCACCTCCACAAGGTACACAGGTTGTTTCGCTGTTTTTGATCACAGGAACAAATGCCTGTAAAACGCCAAGAAGATTATCTGCCTTGATCAGTCCTCCAAGAGCACTTAATCCATTTACCACATCTGCCGCATTCCCCGGCTCCATGATTCCAACATATCCACCGGCACTTTCACGCCCTATGATATGTGCAAAATTATAAGAATTACTATTTTGAATCTGAACTCCAAGAAGTTCTCCTGCATATCCACCGGCTTTTCCCGTAACACCGTCTCCGTCTGTTGCAAGAACATTAAATCCGCCTGTTGCTCCATAAACATCTGAGCTGTCTATGATAGATGCAACTACAGTCAGTGCTGATAACAGTCCTGTCGTAGAAAGAACATGATCCAGAACGCTTGCTCCACCGATGGCTGCCGTACTTCCCATAGCAGCTTTACCAATATAGCCGCCGGCATAACGATAACCATTTACCGCATATGCACTGTCATTTCCGTAATAACTGCTACCATCTTCCTGCTGCAGATTCTTCGGCTCACTGACACCTGTATGCTGCAATTTATTTACATCGGAATTGCTGATCTGTACACCAGTTCCGCATCCGATAAAGCCTCCGGCACTTCCGGCATCCGCATCGTTGGTGCTATCTTTTTCAAGAGTACCTGTAACGGTAACGGTAACGGTAAACCCTTTTTCTACAGAATTAACACTGGCATTACTGATCACCGGAACAAAAGCATTGACCAGGGATAGTAATCCTGTCAGATCAACCAGTTTTGTAAGAATTGATGATTTAGATCCAATCTCTGCAACCGCTCCGGCTTTTACCAGACCTCCGAAGCCTCCGGCATAACGAAGGCCTTCTACTTTCAGAAGATTTTCTACTGCCGTTCCTTTTCCGGAATCAACAGCATTTGCTGAATTATCTACATGACCGCTCTGCATCTCTCCAACGAAGCCACCTGCATAGCCTTCTGCGTTTTCAAATCCGTTGTCAGCTGTAACAGTCAATCCATCTGCGGTACCAGCAACTTTGCAATTTGTAATTTTGCTGGATGCAGCCTGCAAGACACTCGCCAACTCTTTCAGACTCAGAATCTTACCAAGGACACTGTTCAAAAGATCTCCTGTGGCATCTCCTGCCTCCGCTGCACTTCCGGACCGCATGATTCCGATATAGCCACCGGCATGATACGGCGCTGTGACTTCTTTTACATTAGTCACATCAGAGTTTTTAACCATAACTGCTTTTCCATTACCGATGTATCCTCCGGCATCTCCAAGCGCCACATCATCATTTTTTCCGGATGCTGTTACGACTAAGTTGTTTCCTTCAATAGAAGAATCGGAAATTCTCGGATAAGCCACATCCATGACACTGAGAAGTTGATTTACATCCAAGAGGCCCAGTAACTTAATAGAACCTGTCTGTGCCACATCACCAGGCATCAGCCTTCCTGCAAAACCACCGGCATAGCTGGTTCCCTTTATATAAGAGAGTCCGGTAATATTTGTTGTTGCAATCGCACCAGTCTCACCTTCTGTTGTTTCATTCTCGCTATTCGTGACTGCTGAAATGAAATCTGCTTCTTCACTATTCTTTTCACCTGTAGAGCCATTCGAAGATGAATTCGTGTCTGTGTCAGCTTTGAATCCGGAATTGTTGTTTCCATAGTTGATATCTACTGCCTGTCCTTCACCCAGAAAACCTCCTGCCATATCAGCGGATACCTGAGGATCAGAACCATTCGAAACATAGGCAATAGACGTATTATTGAACTCCGGTCTCAGGGCACTGACAACTCCAAGCAGGTTCTCCAATTCAATTCCTGTCAGTTTTGATGTAGTGGAATCTCCAGCACTTAATGCATCTCCGGCTTTAGCAAAACCTGCAAAGCCTCCGGCTTTTCCTGATGTTGCAGATGCAGTAACAGTTTTCAGGTTGCTGATCTTAGTGTCCCTTGCTCGTCCACTAATGCATTCTCCAATAAAACCACCACTATAACCTTTCTCATTGCCAGTAAACACACTATATCCTGACGAAACACCTGAAACAGTGCTGTCAACTGTAAACGTCTCAATCATCTGCCCTACAGAAAGAAGGCTGTCAATTTTCAAAAGCGGTAATCCAAGAAGTTTAATACCACCAACATTAGCAAGAGTACCACTTCCGAAATATCCGGCAAATCCTCCTGCACACTTTCCAGCCGTTACAGAATTCAGATTTGTGACGGATGTTTTCCTTACTTCTCCACCTGTTCCATAACCGATAGCACCTCCGGCACGACCATTCTCCTGATTTGACGCAGTAACTGTAAGTCCCAAAGAGCCTCCGTTTACGGAACAATCTTTACATTCAAAACGCATGTAGTCTGCTGCTGTAACTGTTCCGCCAAGGACATCACTGACACTGGTCATTTTAGCGTAACCTAAGATTCCTCCAGCATTCTCTGTTGCTGAAACAGACATGCTTTCTGATGCAGTAATACTATTAGAATGCTCATTAAAACTGTAAGAAATACTGTTTTTTGCAAGCATACGATTCAAAGCTTTTGTAGTTGATTTTGAACCATCTGCAAGTTCTGAAGTATTAGAAACCTGAACAGCTCCGGCATATCCTACAAGTCCGCCGGCATATTTGCCACTGGCATCTAAGGATATCGTACTTCCGTCAATGGTACATCCGCTTATAACAGAAGGGCGAAGTCCCACCAGGTTCAAAATATCCATATCCGTAATATTACCGTTCAACAAACCTGTAAGAAGTTTTTTCACAAGATCAAGAAGACCTTTATTTTCATCAATAGATGTAACAGCACCAAGGGTTGCTAAGCCGGCAAATCCTCCGGTATAATCTTTTCCGGACACTGTACCAAGAGAAGAAATACTGCAGTTCACGGCATAACTGTTACGCATTTCTCCTATAAATCCACCTGCATAACCACTTTCCTTACCAGAGCTTCCTGTCGCAGATACATTTGCACTGCCATTAATGCTACATCCAAGCATTACTGTATTGACCGGGAAATCAGCTATTTGGATTCCCAGATGATCCAGTGCACCTGCAACAACTGCATTGGAAGCACGACCAATAAATCCTCCTGAGTAATCTGTACCATTAACACTCTCAGTACCATTAACTGAACATCCAGTCATTACAGCACCTATTGTTTCACCAGCAAATCCACCTGTATAATTCTGCCCAGATATCGTATCATTGCCAGATACTGAACAATTGCTGAACACCGGATTCACATAGCCAATTGGAATCAGGTTTCCAACACTTAGAACGCCTCCATTCAAAAGCGTTGTAATCAGATCCCCAAGACCTAATACTGGAATCAAGTTTAATAAAGTACTAAGTGCGTCCGTTACTCCTTTAAGCACTCCTGAAAGGGCTTCATATTTTGTAATACCTGAAATGTACCCGACAAAACCACCTGTCCAGCTGTTTGCATTAGACACTCCTGATAATCCTTCTACATGACAGTCTGATATTTGTACGTTTCCTTTTACAACACCGGCAAAAGCTCCTGTTGAAAAAGATTTTGGATCCTTTTCCAACCCACTTGATAATCCCAGGATTTTTAAAACTCTGGTCAACACTACACCAAGCAAACTAAAATCTTTTTTAATAGAATTCGTTGTCGTTGATACAGAAACTCCTGATAAGGTAAGATTTTTTACGACAACCTGTTTTGATGAAATCTGTAATGAACTGTCATATGGGGTCGATAAACTTCTGAAAAATCCAACACCATATTCCGTGTCCGAGCTACTTCCATTTGAATAAGCACTCTGATTAATTGCTGTGTCCTGTACCATCTTTACATTACTGATTTTGACATTAGCACCTTCTGTCATTCCCTTGCGGCCTTCCATATTTCCCTGGAAGTTCTTTATAGGAGTCCAGTTATCATCTTTCCCATTAGAATTAGTCCCTTCTTTGGAAAGATCAATATCACGAAAGATAATATAATTCGCATCCTTACTGTATTTATATCCAGATCCTGCAATATTGGTATTGCTACTTTTGGATGTATCATAGGTAAGGATGTAAGTTTTATTCTCGTCAACCGTTATACTTTCCGGAGTTGTATCATCAGTAAAATCACTTTCGTCACCATCACTTGTAAAAGCATCTATATCATCACTTTCTGACTCAGCTACTTCCTCACTTTCTACCGGAGTCATATCAATCAAATCTCTGTCTTTTACAGTTGCACCTGCTTCAACAGATGCCGCTTCGGAAGCACTGGCAGTACTGTCTGTCGCAGTTACCGTCATATCGGCTGACTCCTGAATAGTACTGCTCACATATACATAACGCTTTGTAGCTGTTGTGCCAGCTATATCCAAGGATGAATTATCCAGATATTCTGTTTCTCCCAGCTTATGGTCACCTTTTTTATTTCCATACAATTCTTTTCCAGACCAATTATATGTATCATTAAACTTTACAATATCCGCATCACCCGGATAATACAGTTCTGTTTTGTATGTCTGTGTATCAGCTGCTGGTTTCCAGGCTGTATATCCACTCAGTGCGCCCCCAAGTATTCCCGGCTTTTTCTCTCTTGTTTCATACACTCGCCAGATTGGCTCTGTCACATCCGTATCTGTTCCGATTGCCCGAAGCTGTGTTTCATTTCCAATCAGAATATAATTTTTATCACCAATCTTTTTTACCACCTGACCGAAATAATTTCTTCCTTCATAGTCGGACGGATATGCGCTAGTAATATCCTGAGTTGTCTCCTCTGTCCCAGCCTTATTTGCAAGAAGCTCCGGTGTTTCTGTTGTAAATGAAGAAGCAAGCACATAATTATGTGTTTTGCTGTAAGTAAGATAGGAACCATCTTCCAGTGTAAAAACCTGTCCCATTCCAACTTTTTCAGCAATATAATCCTCGCTCATTACAGGTTCGCTGTCTGAAGATTCCCCTTTCATCAATTCAAGCTGGTATCGGTTATACACATAAATCGTATCAGTCACTGAATCATATACTGTGTTGCCCGTGCGCTCTGATGATGAAGTGATGCTACCTGTAAAATCTGATGGGAAGTTCCAGACATTTTCATTATCTATTGGAATATCATTCATCAAACAATAGGAAGCGTCTGATGCATAGGTAAGTTCTGCACCATCTGCAAGAACCTTATCCCCTTCACCAACATTTCCATCTTTGTCTCCGGAAAACATCTGTGTTCCTGTACCGATTTGCAGAAGTTGCTGGTAATTGTAGATACATATTTTTCCATCTTCATAATCTGGATTTGCTTCTTCCAAAGTATCTGAGGTGTTTTCATCCTCGATAATTGTTTCTTCTCCATCTGTAAATCCTTGATCTTCAGAATTACCAAATTCCTCTGTTACTTCAGAACTAATATCTGTATTTGGCTCTGATTCTCCTTCAAAAGAATCAGGAATATCACTTTCCGTGATATCAGATATTTCAGATGTATCACTGCTGAAACCATCCTGTTCCGATATATCTGTAATTTCACTATTGGTCTGCACATTCATTCTTTCTGAATCTTCAGCATTCGCAACTACGACTTGCGAAGATAATAATGTAACACACAGAACAACTGCTGTAATTCGTCTTAAAACACTCAATTTCTTGTTCATAAAATCGCCTCAAATCTTCTGTCATGCTTGACTTTTTGTTACTTTTAACCACTCTGGCTGCTTTGCTGCCGCCGTCAAGCACTGGATCAGTTTTTTAGAAAACGCTCCGCATTCACCATTTGAAATCATCCGTATCGCCTCTTCTGGTTCATATTTTCTTTTGTATGGACGATCATTGATCAATGCATCGTAAGCATCAACAATCCCAACGACCTGTGCGCACATCGGAATCGCATTCCCTTTTAAACCGTCTGGATATCCTGATCCATCATATCTTTCATGGTGGTGTCTGCATATTTCATAGCTATATTTGTTCAGCTTTTCCGTTGTTATCCCCTCTGGGAATCTCTGGGTCATCGCCGCACCTACTAATGGATGTTGCTTTACTACATTCATTTCTTCATCTGTCAATTTTCCATTCTTATTTAAAATTTCAATTGGTACTTTTATCTTTCCAATATCATGAATCGGTGCCAAATGGGCTACTGAAGCAATTTCTTCATCCGTAATTCCATATTCCGGATATTTTTTCTGTAATTGAAGATATACCTGTTTCGTATAGAAACTGATATCATCTTGATACCCTACTTCAACTAACTGATTATGATTTAATACAGTAGTTAAAAGTGATACCATATCCCAATACTGCTTTGCCATATCCTGTTCCATCTTTATAACCGTGTTCTGTAGAATCTTCTCATTATGTAAGGTAATAATTGCAGTATTCTCATTTGCATCTATATATTTTTTTGCTTCCATCCAAACATATGCATTCTTATCTTTTCCAGTAATTCTGCGATATGGAAGATCTTTTTCCATACATCCATCAACCAGCTTTTCTTCTAATCCTTCAATTGATAAGAAGTCATGAACCATTTTTTTATCAGAAGCATACACATATCTTTCTATATATTGATTTATGAACTCTTCATAACTTTTTGTTTTCCTTACTTTCTCATACACTTCACGGATATGTGAATATACACACTCGTAGCTTTTTTCTTTCAAGTTCAGTTTTAATACAACATAAAATCGTCCAAAATATTCATCTTCTCCAGGACGGATAACGTCTGAAACCTTTACGCTCTCTAATTTATTATTGTATGTATTCTGCAAACTCAACAATATTTTATGTATCTTGCAGGTATCTTCTAAATTTCTGGGACAAAAACGATCTTCTTCCAAACAACGATTAATTGCCATTGTTTCCTCTACACACGATATAATATCCATTAAAGAAATGTTCTCCGGTTGTTTTGCCAGCATATAGCCACCATTTATACCTTCACAGGCATTGACTATTTTTGCATCTTTCAGTTTTTTTGCTATTTTAGGAACATAATTAGCAGAAACATTTAGCTTCCGTGACAATTCTGATGTAGATACCATCCGTTCCTGTGCCGCTAAGTAACATACAATTCTAATTGCGTAATCTGTCGAATTTTTCAGTTGCATCGTTATCCCTCTAATCTAAACCCTGCGAGGTCTTAGTTTATATCAAAAAAAATATCAAAATTTGATATCTTCAATATTTTTCGCTGATAATCTTTCTCATCAAGTGTGATATTATACGCTATTAAACTTAAAAATATAATGCACAAAGGATGAAAAATTTTTAACGTTTTTTTATTCAAAGTGCTCCATTTGCGATTAATGGTAAGCGCAAAATATTGCTACATTACTCATGAATTACGCTTGCACCAAAATGATAGATGCAAGCGTTTTACTCCAGTTTAGTTTTGACAGTTCGTTTTCGCAGTCTCGCTCCATGGGGCAAGCTGTTCCAACTGTTCATCTGACATTTTATCGTCTGGCCGCTGTGATAAGAGATATGTCAGATATTTATAGGTGTTCAGATCATTCGCTTTTGCCATCTCAACCATTGTATACACAATAGCGCTGGAGGCAGCTCCTTTCGGACTGGCACTGAACAGCCAGTTCTTCCGGCCGACAGTGAATGGCCTGATTGCATTCTCGCTAAGATTATTGGACAAACTGCAATGACCGT
>NZ_QUMG01000012.1:0-108552 GCF_003482095.1 Blautia sp. OF09-25XD | reverse complement strand
ACTTTCAGACCAGCACTGGTTGTGGTGGCCTTATTTTAATGCCTAATTTTTAACCTGTAAAGTTTTTTAACTTTCTTCAATTTTAGTATTGACTTTTTATTTGCAGGCTAAAGTAACGAGAATGCGACGCGCAGTTTTCAAATGAATTCGTTCAAACCAATGCTACTCACTTCTCTGAAGTCCTATGACCGCGCGCAGTTTGCCAAAGATGTGACTGCCGGTATCATCGTTGCGATCATTGCACTTCCTCTTTCTATTGCACTGGCTCTTGCTTCCGGCGTGGGACCGGAGGCTGGTATTTTCACCGCGATTGTGGCGGGCTTTGTGATTTCCGCGCTCGGCGGAAGCTGTGTCCAGATTGCCGGTCCGACGGCCGCGTTTGCTACGATTGTTGCCGGTATTGTCGCGCGGAACGGCCTCGAGGGGCTGATGACGGCGACCATTCTTGCCGGTGTCTTCCTTATTATCATGGGCTTCTGTCATTTTGGAAGTCTGATCAAGTTTATTCCTTATACGATTACAACGGGTTTTACTTCCGGTATTGCGGTGACGATCGTGATCGGACAGCTGAAGGATTCTGCGGCGTTACGTATCCTGACGGGGTAAAGCCGATTGAAACGATGGAAAAACTGAAGGCATTTGCGGAGAATTTTTCCACAATTTCACCGGATGCGCTGATTGTCGGAGGGGTCAGCCTTGCCATTCTGATCGTGTCTCCGCTGATTTTCAAGAAAATCCCAGGATCGCTGATTGCTGTTATTGCCGGTATTCTGATGGTTCAGTTTCTGCCGCTGCACGTTTCTACGATTGGAAATCTGTACACAATCAGCAATGCGCTTCCGACGCTTCATCTGCCGGTTTTTGACATGAAACTGATTCAGTCGGCGATTCCAAATGCGTTTACGATCGCGGTGCTTGCGGCGATTGAGTCGCTTCTCTCCTGTGTTGTTGCGGACGGCATGATCAACAGCAAGCATCGTTCGGATACAGAGCTGATTGCACAGGGTGCCGGAAATATTGCTTCTGCGCTTTTCGGCGGTATTCCGGCTACGGGAGCGATTGCCAGAACGGCGGCAAATATCAAAAACGGCGGACGCACGCCGGTTGCGGGTATGGTGCATTCCATTACGCTCGTCATCGTTCTTGTTGTGCTGATGCCGTTTGCGGGTATGATTCCGATGCCGACGATTGCCGCGATTCTGTTCCTTGTTGCCTACAATATGTGCCAGTGGAGAACCTTCATGCATCTTGTACGCACGGCTCCGAAGAGTGATATTATCGTTCTTTTTACTACGTTTGTGCTGACCGTTGTGTTTGACCTCGTTGTCGCAATCGAGATCGGCATGGTTCTGGCCTGCCTGCTTTTCATCAAGCGGATGAGCGAGGAAACGCACGCCGACAGCTGGGTCTATGTAGACGATGATTCCCCGGCGGTGGATGAACATCTGCAGAAGCTGCCGCTGGAAATCCGTGTATACGAGATCACAGGACCGCTCTTCTTTGGCGCGGCGGATGCGATTGAGCACATCGTGGTAAAGGATTTCACAAAATGTCTCGTTCTCCGGATGCGGAGCGTACCGGCGATCGACAGTACAGCCATGAATGCACTCCAGAATCTGACGAAGCTCTGCGAATCGAAAGGGATCACCCTCGTCTTCTCTCATGTGAATGAGCAGCCGATGAAGGTGATGAAAAATCCGGCTTTGTGGAGCTTGTCGGGGAAGAAAATTTCTGTTCGAATATTTCGGATGCATTAAAGCATGCGGAGGAGCTGATTTCGAGATAAAAAAGGCCGCCGTGCTGAGTACTGACCTATGCTTTTCCGTTGATCACGCAGTTAATCTTTTTCTCATCGTAAAACATCAGTATCAGTCCGCCTGCGCCGCAGAATACAGCTGCACCGAATGCTGCAATCCGGTATCCGGTTCCACTGCCGTTTCCAATAGTGGAGACCGCCGTAAAGATCAGCATGGAAAGGCTCTGCCCCAGCTTGAAGGCGAAAGTTCTGGCTGCGTAGAACATTCCCTCGCGGCTGCTTCCCGAGGTAACCGCATCGCTCTGTGCAATATCTGCGACAACCGCCTGCGGCAGAATACCGAAAATCGCCATGGGAAGTGCTGCCGCGACTGTCAGAATCAGGCCCTGTACGGCTTCCGGGATGAACGGGATGTTTCCCATAAAGCCTGTGTAAAAATATGCAAGGCTGAAAACAGCAAAGGCAAACAGAATCATCTTTTTCTTGCCCAGTTTCGGTGTCAGCTTGTTGACCGGAACGTAAAAGACAAGCGACAGTGCGGTCATTCCCACAAAATACAGTGTTGTCATTGTCTCCGGGAGTTTCAGCAGACTGGTGACGAAAAACGGAAGGCCCGTCTGGAACATGGTGAGCGCGATCCAGTAAAAGATATCAGATCCTACAAATTTCCGGAATTCTCCATTCCGAAAGGTTGCTGTAAGGGAACGAAAGGCCGAATCCTTCGAGGGAACGGTATCTACGTAATCTTTTTCCCGGATGCAGAATACCGGCACAAGCATGCATATGAATGCTGCCGCTGCCATGGCTGTGAAAGTGATCCTGATTGCATTTACTCTTCCGAAGAAAGGAATCAGCGTACCCCAGATCGCCGGTGCCAGATAGGCCACAGCGGTTCCTGCAATAAAGGTGAAAGAAATGATGGTGGATATATTCAGGCGTTCCTGCTGTGTATGGCCCAGTTCCGGAATCAGGCATTGTACGGAGTACAGTATGCCGTGATCGAAAGGTAATATGCTAGAATCATACCAAACAAGAATGCCGCATTGATCCAGCTGTTTTCATTCACCGGTGACCAGAACACCAGCACGGTGGAAAGTGCCAGCGGCAGGGACGCGCCTTTTAAGAACGGGATCCGCCGTCCGTTTTTTGAAGTGCACCGATCTGACCAGGACGCAATCATCGGATCAGTGAATGCATCAAAAATTCTTCCGAAGGCTGTGATCCCTCCAATGATGGTAAAAACCCCGAAAATCACCAGTCCCTGCGGTATGAATACCGTCTGTCCCTGGCTGATTGCGGTTTCATCCGGCTGATAAAAGTACACCAGCCAGTTCGATATGATACCAGACAGCAGCGCCCATCCAAACTGGCCTGCTGCGAACTGCCATATCTTTGCCGTTGTTAATTTTTTCATTTTGCTTCCCCCTGTTTTGTCTTCTCCTGTTTTTATACCGTCCAAATTTTTACATTTTTTCCAGAAAAGGCGATTCCAAGTTTGATGACTTCCGTAACCCCTTCCTGCCGCATTTCTGTATCGTATCGCTGTGTTTCAATCTGGTTTAATGCTTCTTTCGCTAATTTTTTCAGTGTGTCTTCTGTAATCCCCTTTTTCCATTTTAGTTCCATCAGAATGCCAGGATACCGGAGTTCTCGCGGGAACAGGCTGATATCGTACCGTCCCTCTCCGAATTCCCGGTTGGATGTGATTTTATACTGTTGATCCAGCAATGCAATCAGTCCCAGTACCAGTCCATGGTAAAAACCTTCTGCGCCCGCATCGTAAAAACTGATCGACTTGTCCATATACTCTGCAATCGCACTCTGCAGTTTTTTCACATCATTCGTATACAGGCTTTCCGCAATCCGGTCTGCTGTCGTTCTGGTTACTGCTCCAATCTGCAGCAGATGGGATAAAATCTCTGCTTTGTAAACTGCCGCAATCTCCCAGTTGGGAATGGATACCTCACACAGATACGATCCGTCTGTCTGCAACTCCTTTTTTGGTGTTTTCAGATATCCAGCAACCAGAAGCAGACTGTAAATACTGGAGGGTTCTTCCAGCAGAGACCGGTAAACTACATTTTGATCGATTCTCGCAACCACTCGCTCTCCCTGCAGCAATGCATACAATTTCTCTATGACATCCTCTGTCGCTGCCTTCAGAACTTCTTCCAGAATTTCATTCTTTCCGGTGTTTACCCAATATGCCTTTGGAATACACCCCTGTGCAATATAGTTGACCACGGACCAGGGATTGTAAATTTCTTCTGCGCCAAAAAGATATCCGTCATACCAGGTTTTAAGCTCTGCTTCTTTTTCGAGAGCACCGTAATCCCGCAGCATTTTATGGACTTCTGCACGGGTAAATCCAAAGTATTTATCATATGTCTCATCCAGAATGGAATTTACCGTCAGATTATTCAGACCACTGAATATACTTTCCTGTGCAATCCGCAGAATTCCAGTTAAAAAACCGTACGACAGATGCCGGTTGTCTTTGAATGCGCCGGAAAAGAAATTCCGCATAAATCCAACAATTTCTTCATAAAACTTTTTCGAATAGCCTTCCTGAATCGGTGCATCATATTCATCGATCATAATGATCGGTGCTTTTCCATAATGTTCATGAAGCATTTTGGAAAGTTTCTGCAGAGACGAGGAGAGCTCTACTTCATTTGCCTGACCTGCCAGTATTTTCCGAAAATAATCCTTCTCATATGGTTCCAGTTTCTCACTCGTTCCAAGTTCCTTATGTCTGCCGAACTCTTCCTGTACCAGCTCTGCAATTTTTGCAAAAGTCAGTTCCCAGGACGCAAATTTTATATCTTTAAACGTCAGAAAAATAACCGGATATTTTCCCTGATGCTCTCGGTATTCTTCTCCACATTTCCAGATTTCTTTGTCCCGGAAATACTGGCTGGTATCTGTATCGGAAATTTCAAAGAAAACGCGAAGCATATCCATATTCAACGTCTTTCCAAATCGTCTCGGCCGCGTAAACAGTGATACCAGTGGTTTTCGATCCAGAAATTCTTTGATCATTCCTGTCTTGTCCACATAATAATATTCCGACTGTGCCCGTACGTAATCCGATATTCCGATCGGGAGTGGCTTTCTTACTTCTTTTTCCTCTTTTTTTACATACTTTCCTGACAGTATTCTGCCATCCACTGGTTTTTCTGCCTCATCCGGAATGCGCCAGCTTTTTCCTTCTTTTACGGCTCCTGGAATTTTACCTGTTTTGCAGAAAGTTGTTACAGTGCGTTCCGTAACGTCCCATAGCTTTGCCATTTCCTTGCATGTTTTCATTCGTTCCCTCCTTTCCAGTGTGCTTCTTTCCGATTATTATATCTTATTTTCAGAAATATATCAATTGTTGTATTTTCATTTTTCCGAATATTATCGTTGTTTTGCTTTATTTTCAAAGAAGGCAGCGTTTTTCTCCGCTGCCTTCTTTGAAGATTATTTTTCAGTTTTCCGCATCATTTTTCATCTGTGCCTTCGCTTTTCTTGCAATTCCCTGTGCTCCGTTCAGGATGCTTGCGCGGGTGACTTTGTCGTTGCCGTATTTCTGGCGGATTGCGTCGAGGGCGGCATCGAGTTTACGGCTTTTCTCCTTCTTTTCGGGATCTTCGAAGAGGGAGAGCTGTTCGAAATCGTCTTCGGTAAGGCCGGTTACGGAGACACCGATCAGGCGGAGGGGCTCTCCTTTCCAGGATTCGCGGAAGAGCTGTTTGGCGCAGCGGTAGATTTCATCTGTGATATCGGTCGCATTTGGAAGTTTTGTCTGGTGTGAGCGGTTTCGGAAATCGAGGGTGCGGAAGGTTATGGAAACGGAGGTGCATTTTTTCTTTTTCCGACGCATGCGGGCGGCCACGATGTCACACTGGGCGAGAAGAATCGGGTCGACCTGTTCGATAGAGACGATGTCCTCGTTAAAGGTCGTCTCTGCGCTGAAGCCTTTCGCCTCATCGGGCTGTGCTTTTACGGGGGAATCGTCGATGCCGCGGGCGTACTGGTACAGCTGATGGCCGTTTTTATTGCCAATCAGGGTCTGAATATCAGTTTCCCATGCATGTGCCAGATCTCCGATCGTGCGGATTCCGGCCTCGGTCAGCTTCTTTTCGGACGCTTTGCCGAGAAACAAAAGCTCGCGTACCGGAAGAGGCCACATCTTCGCAGGGATTTCTTCTGGAAACAGGGTATGCACTTTGTTCGGTTTTTCGAAATCGGACGCCATTTTGGCCAGGAGTTTATTGGTGGAAATGCCGACATTTACCGTAAATCCCAGCTCGTCGGAAATCCGGTCTTTAATTTCATGTGCTGCCGCGATCGGATCCGGGTACAAAAGAGAGGTTCCCGTCATATCAAGGAACACTTCGTCAATCGAGAAAGACTCCATGACCGGAGTGTAGGATGCGCAGATTTTCTTGAAGGCCCGGGAGCACTTGACATAAAGATCGAAATCACTGGGAACAATAACCATATTCGGGCATTTTCGCAGTGCCATTGCCACAGGCTCGCCGGTCTGGACACCGCATTTTTTCGCCGGAATCGACTTTGCTACAACGATACCCGTCCTTTTTGCCGGGTCACCGCCGATGCAGGCGGGAATGTCCCGCAGATCCGGCAGCCCCTCTTTCATCCGCCGCGCGGACTCCCAGGATAAAAAGGCGCTGTTGACATCTACATGGAAAATCAGGCGGTCTGCCGGCTTCTTTGTTTTATTCATCGATAAAATGAATCCGTTCTGGTTTAAAGCGGTCCTGCTGCTCTCTGTGCTCGGCAGGATAGCCAAGAGCAAACAGCGCAAAGACATGAACTTCTTCCGGCAGTCCCAGCAGAACTCTTACTTTTTCCATATTTTCTTCATTTGGTGCAATGCCGAACCATACGCCGCCAAGACCAAGCGCATCCGTTTCCAGCCAGATATTTTCCTGGGCAATCGACATATCGATCTGCGCAAATGCTGGAGCGACAAGACCTTCCAGGCGATATGCCGATACCAGCACAACCGGAGCTTTTGCTGCGCAGCCGGTGTACGGTGTCATTTTAGAAAGCGCCTCAATTTTTTTCTTATCCGTTACCACATAAAATTCCCACGGCTGCTGGTTGCACGCGCTTGGAGCCTGCATGCCTGCTTTTAAGATCTGCATAATTTTTTCTTTTTCAACCGGCTTGTCTTCATATTTTCTAACACTGATTCTGTGAAAAATACTGTTCATTTCAAAATCCTCCTTGGTTTCTTATGGGATGTCTCTTTGCAGACTATTATAGCATTTTTTCTAAAAAAACTCCAGAATCCCTGTCGTCTCATTTTTATCTATGTTTTATTTTTCACAAAAAGAATAGCCGATCGTCCATCTTTCCTTCCGGAACAAATTCTCTATTCTTACAAATTTTGTCCGCATATCCAGTCGTAATAGGAAGCCGCATTTTTTGTGTTGACCCCACGTGTAACTGCGAAAGATAAAGCACCTGTGTCAAAATATCAGCCATAGAAAGATTTCCACATTTTTTCTCAATCAAAATGGGATTCGGTGATCCTTTTTTATTTTTCATATTTGTCGTCACAAGATATCCTTTGTCTGCGTTATAAACACAGTATCCCATCGGTGGATTCTCTATCTGCCCATTCTGCCAGAATATCAGTTTACTGCTGATATTTTTTCTTACTTCAATAATATTATACATAATTCCCTTGGCCGCAAAGTAATTTTTATACCATTCATCATCTTCATTGCTGAATCCATCTCGATGAATCACAATGTTCTTCGGCATTTCACCAAAACGGTCTTCATATGCAAAAATCACCTGATCAAAAATATCCTGAAGAATCCTGGTAGTAATTTTTTCTCCCTGCTGTGGTGCTGCCGGTTTATAAAATCCAAGCAGACGGCCATATTTGTCAAACACAACCGAGCAGGCAGGATAATGAATTCCTTTTGCTATCGTCGCAACATCAAGACCTACAAAACAATCCACATTGCCAGGCATATCTTTTACAACCCATGGAATCCCGCCTGTTTTTCCAAGAATTCCAAGAATTATATTGTGAAGGTAATATCTTGAATTATTTTTTGCCTTATTCCCTTCTTTTGCTTCCTCAGCGAACAATTTTGCTGTTTTCATACTGATCATCTGTGACGGGATATTAGCCTTTGCCCAAATAGTTTTAAACGGATTGTACGGTCCATCTTCCTCCATCCCATCTGGTACAAGTGCAATGACCAGATCGATTCCTTCTATCTTCTGCAATTTATTGGCAGCTCTTTTATAATCTGTAATATCTCCCAACTCATATTCTTCCCGTACCATTGCCTTTACATCCAGATCCAGCAGTCCCGCCATGGTATATAAATCCTTTTCCCCGTGATACTTTCCAAGTTTCGCAAAGGTATAAATCCCATTTACAACTGCCTTCATCAAATCATAGGAATTTCTCGGATACAAATATCCTATTTTTATTTCTTTTTCCGTCTTTCGATAAAAACCGTAGTTGAATACTTTAAATTCTTCGCCGCATTTAAGAGCCTTATCTTTTCCACAAACTAACAGCGGTTCTTTAACTTTACCTTTCTTATAGCCAATTTTCTCTACTGTACATGGATCTGTTTCAAATTTCATTCCGTCAAGTGGCTCAATCGTTCCAATATCCTGTATAAAATCCTGGTCTAAAAGTACTCTGGTCTTCATATTCCGTTTTACCAAGGACTCTGTCCGCATAGAAAAAGCTGCATCCATACGGCTTACCGTTTCTCTTGTCAATACTGGTTTTAATGCCTGCGGATAATAAGGTAATTCTATTCCCGTCTGAAGTGCCACCTTAACTATCCTGGTATCATCAGAAATATTCTCTACCCTGTATGCTTCATTTCGTTGGATATAATACGCCTTTAGACTATCTGCAAAATCCAGTTTATCCGTTACGGTCAAATCACAGATTTCTGTCAGAATGCCTGTCTGATTATTCTTTGCCCAGTCATTTTTTACTTCCTGACCAATTAGATTTAGTCCTTTTTCCAGATAATCAGCTACAGTTTGATTCGATGAAAAAAGACTGCTGGTATCAATTCTCAGATATGCTTTTTCATCATCCATAATAGTAACCCAGAAATTATATTTCCGTTCCAGACTAATTTCTCTGTTTCCTGACGAAAACGTCTCAAATCCCTGATTTGTCATAATCCACTTACTTGTCACATTACTTTTACAGGAATATTTTCTGTATTTTCCAAAAATCAAAATTTGGGATAGTTTTTGTGTGATCCAGTATTTGATAAGTTCCTGATAGATTCTTCTGTTTTCTAAAACAGGCAGTTCTCGTGATCCCTCATATTCGACTGTAAAATCAGCATTTGGGATTTTCTCTTGCAGTTTTTCCGTCGCATAGATTTTGTTTCCATCTTCAAATACGCCTGCCTGATTCCAGTTTCGTAATTTCCAGGCTGCCCCTCTGATAATAGAATATGTATTTCCTATTTTTTGTGCATGAAGTTCATAAACATGAAATTCTACCGGTTTTACAGTATCTACTGACGCAAATACTTCCATTTTTTAAATCTTTTTCCAATATAGTTCCTCCTGGTTTTCATAAAGTTTGTTTTATCATATTTTTTTTGTCCTGTATTATTGTGATCCATTTATATTATTCATTATTTCCAATGTATTCTCCAATTTTGTCTTTATATTTTCCCGCAGCATTTGTGGTTCTATAACCATAAACTTATCCATATATTTCATGAACCATCCAAGTAAAGTTACACTGTTCATTTTATAAAAAACGGCTCTGCAATTTCCATTTTCCAGTTTTTGGACCGATACATTTTTCCCAACAAAATCATAGAGAATTGCATTTGCCGCCGGTTCTGGTTTATATTCCACTTCTATTCTTACGGTTTCCCCCAGGAAATGGTTTACACTTTCTTCAATATATTTCCGAATAATAAGTTCGGGATTTGGACCTATTTTTTCTACAGCGTCAATCGCGTCACTCTGTGATATCTCCAGATTTTCAATTCGATCAAGCCTATAACTTGTAAGTCTATCATAATGATCATGTGCCCCGATTAAATAATAGGTATTATCAGACCAATATATTTCATAAAGATTAAGCGAATATTTTTTTCCTTCTCTTCGAAGCACCTTTTGCAACTTCTCATTTACTTCTGTATATTGAAATTCAATTTTTTTATGGAGATACATAGCTTCCAGCATTGTTTCAATGTAGTATCCTGTTTCCCTATCAGAATCCATGTTTCCTGCCTTGGGTGTCATCATATGACAAAATCTGCTTCGACTTCTCTTACTTGTAAGATCCAATAGTCGTTCTTTCAATTCCTTTGCTTCCTTTGCAGAAATGCATCTTGCCTGCTGTACTGCATCCAACATAATTTTAATTTCCCAGTCCGAAAATATATATTTTTTCATATACCAGCCCATCTTTTTATCCGCACACTGATATATTTCATAACCACAAAATTGCAGCATTTTAATATCACGATAAACAGAACGACGATCGACCTGTTCTATTTGATATTCCTCTTCCAGATATTTCAAAATCTGTGTCGCATTCATCGGACTTTTTTCATCTGTTTTCTCTAAAATCTGTAACACTCGAATCAGTTTTTCTTTATGATCAGTTCCCATTCTTTCTCCTTTTGATCATTTTATATGTATCTTACCTTTTCGCCGCTTTTTATCATAATATTATATCATCTGTCACAATAATGGCACACGTAAAAACATCTGCCCTATTGGACAGATGTTTTTACATATCTAAAAGCATTTCATAAATATGCTGTTCTTTCTCACTCTGCAAGAAAGTGCCGCGCGCCAACGCATTTTGCAGGCGGCTAAGCTGTGCGTCTGCATAGCCGCCGAAGGACTGGACGGCTCATTTCCACTTTCATCACCTTTCTTTCTCAGATTGAGATCGAAAAATCTGCTTTCACAAGAAAGAAAAAAAGCGCGATCTGCACCAGCAGCATCAGCGGAACGCCGATGGTAAACTTCTTTTTTCTTGTCTTGTGATGGAACAGGTGCATCGCCAGCAGGGCTCCGGGTGAGCCGCCGGCGGCGGCCAAGGTAAGAAGCGTGGAAACGCGGATTCTCCATTTTCCATACACGGCGTTTCGTTTGTCGATTCCATAGACTGCTATGGTAATGATATTAATACAGATCAGATACAGGTACAATCCTGCCTGTAGTTGAATGTGAAGGTTCATTCTCTCTTCACCAGCCTTTCCTTTTTATCTTTCTTTGAAAAGAAGGCAGCGTTTTTCTCCGCTGCCTTCTTTTCAGATTTTTTTCAGAATCATTTCTTCTCCAGAAAGATTTTTCTGGTAATAAAGTTGTACACCATGACAACCGCAGTTGCAAAGACTTTTGCAATGGTGTAAATCAGGTTGTAGCCGATGTGCTGCTGCAGTGCAGTGCTCCCCCGGTAGATCGGTCCTACTACAATCCAGATCAGGAAGCTGTTCAGCAGCATTCCGATCAGGGAAAGGACGACGAAGGTAATGAATTCGACTTTTTTGTTCAGGTCTTCTTTTCGCTCAAAGACAAATTTGAAACTTAAAATGTAATTGGCGATGACGGACACAGTAAATCCGGCAACAGAACCGACAAGCGATGCCATTTCAAAATAGGAACTGGAGGTCAGCGCCATAACAAGATTCAGAACGATCAGTCCGGTCACGTAATCAATACCAAAGCTGATGAAGCCGACGATACCGAATTTCACAATCTGTGCAAATAATTTTTTCATTTTTTCCTCTGTTTCTTCTTATATAATTTTTAAGCAACATCCTGTAAAGAATACCATACAATGCCATTTTTTTCAAGTTTCTGCAAATTTTATCACAGCAAAAACGCCAGATTTCACGTTTTAAAATGAAATCTGACGTCTTTCGTTTTTTCTAAAATTCCTGTTTCTCCATAAATCCTACACTGATCCGGTACGAAATCAGCAAAACCACGATGCCTGCAGTAAAAATTCCTGCCTGGCCCGGAATTGTGCCCGTAATGGTGCCAATCAGCTCCGTGATTTGATCCAGTGTCGCTTCTCCTGCGACTTTCTGCACAAACAGAATCACACCGGCAAACAGAAAACAGATTCCTGCCATCATGACCCGTGCGCTTTCTGCTCCGCATTTGATCTGCACCGGAATCATGATGGAAATGGTGATGAAAAATACCGCCAGAAAGACCGGTATCATTCCCGCATTTTCCGAGAGAACACCAGATACATTCGAAACGCCGTGCACCAGCAGGGATACCAGGTATAACGCCCAGGCGAGGACAAACGATACTACGGTTCCGGCCACGCAGAACAGGTATTTTTCGCGGATATACAGTTTCCGGTCAATCGGGAGTGTGAACAGGAACGGCAGTCCGTTATCCGCTTCATCGCAGGAAAGCGTTCCGATCAGCAGAACGATCATCAGAAACGGAAAATAGCCCAGAATAAAGGTGTCCGTCTGGCTAAGTCCGAGGAATACACAGATCATAAGGAAAAGGATCATCGTGTTGCGATGGCCTTTTAACAGCAGACAGATATCTTTCTCTAATAATCCACTCATCTTTTTTCTCCTCCTGTCATCATCAAAATTACATCATCAATTCCGGCCCGCTCTACTACAAGGTCGGGAACGTTTTCTTCGTAATATTTTCTGTCGTTGGTAAGGCATGCATAGCCATACGGTTCTTTCTGGGTATCGAGCAGATATTCTTTGTCGAGCGCCGCATACTGCGCCTCGTCTGCCTTGATGAGACCGTATTGCTCGAGAATCACATCCGTCTCCTCGTGCAGGAGCTGTTTTCCCCCGTGAATCAGATAAATGTCATCGCAGAGATGCTCGAGATCGGAGGCGATGTGGGACGTAATGAGGATCGTCCGGCTCTCATCTTCGGCCGCGTATTCGCGCAGCAGGTCGAGAATCTCATTTCTCGCTTCCACATCGAGTCCTGCGGTCGGCTCGTCGAGGATCAGAAGCTGTGCCTTGTGTGACAGGGCGGTAAGTACACGCAGCTTCGCCTTCATTCCATTGGAAAATTCCTTGAACTGTTTTCCTTCCGGAAGATGCAGCTTCTGGCACTCTCTGGTGAACCAGCTTTCCTCAAACTTTGGATACATTTTCGCCAGAATTTTCTCCACTTCCACGATGGTAACTGTCCGTTAAATCCAGATTCTGCCAGCGAAACGCCGATATTCTGCCGGTCCTCTGCCATAATTTCTGTGATCGGTTTTCCAAAGAGTTCGATTATTCCGCCATCTGCTTTTGCAAGGCCGAGCATCAGCCGGATCGCCGTGCTTTTTCCGGCTCCGTTTTTTCCAATCAGTCCGGTGATTCTTCCCTCCGGAATCTCCATAGAAAGCTCAAAATCAAATCCCGGATACACCTTTCTGACATTCTGCATTTTTATCATGTCTGTCTCTTCCTTTCTGCCGCTGCTCCGGCATTCCTTATTTTTCCTCCAGAAGAAGGGTTACTGTCTCCAGAATATCCTCCCGGCTCATTCCCATCGCAAGGGCACGGTCGATGGCTTTTTCAAAATCCGCCTCTGCTTCTCTCTGCCTTGCCTCCAGCGCGAGCTGTTTGTCGGAAGCCGTTACATACGTTCCCTTTCCGTGAATCGTTGTAACAAATCCTTCCTCTTCCAGCTTGTCATACGCCTTTTTGACGGTCAGCGCACTGATCCGCAGTTCCCCGGCCAGAGAACGGACGGATGGGAGCGCCTCTCCTTCTTTTAATGCTGTATTGATAATTTCTGATTTGATCTGCTCCATGAGCTGCTCGTAGATCGGCACCATGGAGGAATGATTCAAAATAATATGCATATCGTTTCTCTTCTCCTTTACAATAAACAGTATATAACAGTCTGCTACTGTTGTCAACTGTTATATACTGTTTATTTCAGAGAATTTTCTTTGTTTTCTTCTGCATTTTCCCCTCTTTTCTTTGCTTTCTATGGTTTTTCCTCTGCTGTACATGAAAAAAGCAATCAAAAAAATAGCAAAAAGTTCTTGACCAAATAAAAAAACACCCGTTATAATGCGTGATATAAAATATGAAAGAGCAGACAAAGGAGTCTGAACAGAAATGTTTTCTCCCTGGTCTGCTCTTTTTCTATGCAAAAAAGGAGGAACACCATGAGATTAAATCCCAAGGAACAGGAAAAACTGATGCTTCATATGGCCGGTAATCTCGCCAAAGAGCGGAGAGCACGCGGCCTGAAACTGAATTACCCGGAAGCACTCGCCTACATCAGTTCCGAGCTTCTGGAACTGGCAAGGGACGGAAAGACCGTTGTGGAGCTGATGCAGCTCGGCACAAAGATTCTGACCCGCGACGATGTCATGGACGGCGTTGCCGATATGATCGGCGAGGTTCAGGTCGAGGCGACGTTCCCGGATGGAACCAAACTGGTCACTGTACATAATCCTATTCAGTAAGGAGGAGACATCATATGAAAATCGGTGAAATCATGGCTTCCGATCGCGAGATCACATTAAACGAAGGCAAAAAGACAGTCACTGTCATGGTAGCAAATAAGGGCGACCGTCCCGTTCAGGTCGGCTCCCATTTTCATTTCTTTGAGGTCAACCGGTGCCTCTCTTTTGACCGGGAAACGGCGTACGGTTATCACCTCGATATTCCTTCCGGAACTTCGGTCCGTTTTGAGCCGGGCGAGGAAAAAGAGGTGCAGCTCGTCGAGATGGGCGGCAGAAAACGTGTCTTCGGTCTGAATGACCTGACCCGCGCACAGGCTACCGCTGACACGAAAGCCGCATCACTGGAAAACGCGAAGTTAAAAGGATTTCTGTAAGGAGGGACAGCAAAAATGAGTGTAAAAATTTCCGGAAGTAAATATGCCGCTATGTACGGTCCGACCGTCGGCGATAAGGTCCGCCTTGCCGACACCAGCCTTGTGATTGAAGTCGAAAAAGACTACACCACATACGGCGATGAAGTAAAATTCGGCGGCGGCAAATCCATCCGCGACGGTATGGGACAGTCCGTCAAGACCTGCAGCAGAGACGGAGACCTTGATCTTGTCATCACAAACGCTCTGATCGTGGATGCTACAGGCATTGTAAAAGCAGACATCGGAATCAAAGACGGAAAAATTGCCGGCATCGGAAAAGCCGGAAACCCGGATGTCATGGACGGCGTGACTCCTGGCATGACGGTCGGCGCATCGACCGAGGCTCTGGCCGGCGAGGGTATGATCGTTACGGCAGGCGGCATCGATACTCACATCCACTTTATCAGCCCGCAGCAGATTGACTGCTCCCTCTACAGCGGCGTGACCACGATGATCGGCGGCGGCACCGGCCCGGCGGACGGCACGAACGCAACGACGTGTACCCCGGGACCGTGGAATCTGCGCATGATGCTGAAAGCCGCAGAGGAATATCCGATGAACCTTGGTTTTCTCGGCAAGGGCAACTGCTCCGACGAGGCTCCGCTGATTGAGCAGGTCAAAGCCGGTGCGATGGGCCTGAAAATCCACGAGGACTGGGGCGCAACGCCGGCGGTCATTAACCACTGCCTCAACGTTGCCGATGAGTTCGATGTCCAGGTTGCCATCCACACCGATACTTTGAACGAAGGCGGATGCGTCGAAGATACGCTTGCGGCCATCGGCGGAAGAACCATCCATACGTACCACACCGAGGGAGCCGGCGGCGGCCACGCACCGGACATCATCCGCGCTGCTGCTGCACCGAACGTTCTGCCTTCCTCCACGAATCCGACAATGCCTTACACTGTCAACACACTTGATGAGCATCTTGACATGCTGATGGTATGCCACCACCTCGACAAGCACATCCCGGAGGACGTTGCGTTCGCGGATTCCCGTATCCGCCCGGAGACGATCGCCGCAGAGGATGTTCTGCACGATATGGGTATTTTCAGTATGATGAGTTCCGACTCCCAGGCGATGGGCCGTGTCGGTGAGGTCATCACCCGTACGTGGCAGACCGCAAGCAAAATGAAGGATGAGCGCGGCGCTCTGCCGGAGGATGCCGGTCATGAAAACGATAACTTCCGCGTGAAACGTTATATCGCAAAATATACGATCAACCCGGCCATCACCCACGGTATCTCCGAGTATGTCGGCTCGGTCGAAAAGGGAAAATTTGCTGATCTCGTGCTCTGGAATCCTGCTTTCTTCGGCTCCAAACCGGATATGATCATCAAAGGCGGTATGATCGTCGCTTCGAAAATGGGAGACGCCAACGCTTCGATCCCGACGACACAGCCGGTCTGCTATCAGCCGATGTTTGCCGCTCACGGAAAAGCAAAACAGGAGGCATGCCTGACCTTCGTTTCCCAGGCTGCTTTCGATGCCGGTATCAAAGACGCATACGGACTGGAAAAAACGGTTGTCCCGGTACACGGCTGCCGCAGTATCAGCAAAAAGGATATGGTATGGAACGACCGCACGCCGGTGCTTACCGTAGATCCGGAGACATATAAGGTCACTGTTGACGGCGAGGAGATCACTTCCAAGCCAGCAGAAAAACTGCCGCTGACCCAGCTTTACAGCCTGTTCTAAACGGCTCTGCATTCTGTAAAACCATACGAGGAGAATTTTATTATGCTTGGAGTGTGTCTTTTATTTGTAGGAATTGTACTGATCAACAACGGCATGTGCACCCTGTACCATGTGGATGGACGCTCGGCCGCTGTAATGAATATCTTTACCGGCGGACTTTCCCTTTTCATCAACTTCGTGAATCTCGTGCAGGGAAATTATTACGCTGCCGGAACGGGACTGCTGTTCTGCTTCACTTACCTCTTTGTGGCCGTCAATAAATTTTTAAACGCCAGCCCGATCCCTTTTGCGTGGTTTTCGACCTTTGTTGCCGTCAACGCTGTCATCTTCGGAACGATCGAAGGCTTCATTGGAAGCGCGGCGCTTGGCATCACGCCGGATCTCCGCTGGGCGGGCATCTGGTATCTGTGGGCCATTCTCTGGGGTACTTCTTTTGTGGAGGATATCTGCGGAAAGAAGCTCGGAAAATTTGTGCCGTGCCTCAGGTATTTGAGGGCGTTGTCACCGCGTGGATCCCGGGCGTCATGATGCTGCTTCAGATCTGGTAATTCGGTAAGGAGGAACTTTTTTCAATGGTTTGCGAACAGATTTTAGGAAAACTTTCGAAATTTGACACTTCCGGAAAAACGATCGAATACGTCGATATCGAATGGCATGAAGCCTTCAAAAAGATTCATAAAAAGACGACCGACCACGGAACGGAGCTCGGCATCCGCATGGACGATTCCATTCTCACAAGGGGTCTGTATCAGGGTGATGTGCTCTATGCAGACGATGAAAAAATCATCGCCGTCAATACGCCTCCGTGCGAGGTGATCCGCGTTTCCCTTACTCCGGGTCACGAAAAGCAGGCGGCAAAGGTCTGCTACGAGATCGGCAACCGCCATGCACCGCTGTTCTGGGGCGAAAACGATACTTTTATCACGATTTACAATGAGCCGATGCTTCTGATGCTTCAGAAACTCCACGGCGTTACGGCCGAAAAAGAACTGAAAAAGCTCGACTTCGACCAGCGGATTTCCGCATCGATCCACAATCATCATCACTGATGCGGTCTGTCCGCACGCAGAAAAGAATGGGCCGGCCCCTTTTCGCGGGCAGGCTCATTCGATATCTTATGATTTTTCAGGAGACTTTTTATGTCCGAACTTAATTTTTATCTTCTTCAGATCAACGACGCCCTGTTTCCGATCGGCGCGTACTCGCACTCGCAGGGACTCGAAACGTATATTCAGCGTGGAATTGTGCACGATGAGGCGACGGCAAAGGAATATATCCACCACAAAATCCGATGGAATCTTGCCTTCACGGAGCTTCTCGCCGCAAGACTCTCCTATCTTGCTGCCGCATACGGGGATCTGGAACAGCTTCTTTCGATTGAAGAAATTCTGGAAGCGTCGCGGATTCCGATGGAACAAAGGGAGGCCGCACGGAAAATGGGGTCCCGTTTTGCAAAGACGATCGAAAAGCTGGAGCTGCCCGTGACAAAAGAGGAAAACGGGATCTTCCGTCGTTATCTTACTGCCAGGAAAGGGCAGGCGATAAACCACTGCTGTATCTACGGTGTTTTCTGCGCTGCCATGAACATTCCGCTTGCCGATGCGCTGTCGCATTATCTCTATGCGCAGACTTCCGCGATCGTGACAAACTGCGTCAAAACGATACCGTTAAGCCAGAGCGCCGGACAGCAGCTTCTCGGCGGATGCTATGCGGAATTTGCCGAGATTTTAAAAGATCTGGAACACCGGAGTGCGGAGGATCTCTGTCTTTCTGCGCCGGGCTTTGATATCCGCGGAATCCAGCATGAAACACTGTATTCCCGTCTTTATATGTCGTAATGTGTTTGTTTCGCGCAATCATTATTTTCAGGAAAAGAGGTATGTGTTATGTCTTACGTAAAAATTGGAGTAGCAGGACCGGTCGGCTCCGGAAAAACAGCACTGATTGAGGCGCTGTCCCGGAAAATGGCAAACGATTACAGTATTGGCGTTATTACCAACGATATTTATACAAAGGAGGACGCACAGTTTCTCGCGAAGAACAGCGTCCTTCCGGTGGAACGCATCATCGGCGTGGAGACCGGCGGCTGCCCGCACACCGCGATCCGCGAGGATGCTTCGATGAACCTCGAGGCCGTCGACGAGATGATGGAGCGGTTCCCGGACATCGAGCTTCTCTTTATCGAGAGCGGCGGTGACAACCTCTCCGCTACGTTCAGTCCGGAGCTTGTGGACGCCACGATCTTTGTTATCGATGTCGCTGAGGGCGATAAGATTCCGCGGAAAGGCGGCCCTGGCATTACACGGTCCGATCTTCTCGTCATCAACAAGATTGATCTGGCTCCGTATGTCGGTGCAAGCCTGGAAGTCATGGAGCGCGATTCGAAAAAGATGCGCGGCGAGCGGCCGTTTCTGTTCACCAACATCCGCGGCGATGTCCATGTGGATGATGTTGTTTCCTGGATCAAAGAAAATGTGCTCTTAGAGGGAATGTGATGCTTATGGAAAACAAATTCGGAAAAATTTCCCGCATCACGGCCTGCGCGGCGTTAAAAAACGGAAAGACGATTCTCGAGGACCTCTCCTTTACGGCGCCGTACAAGATTATGGCTCCGTTTGAAAAAGAGAACGGCGGAATCCAGATCATGCCTCTCTGTGCCTCCGCGGGTATTATGGAAGGGGATTCACAGGAATTTTCTTACCATGTAAAAGAGGGGGCGGATCTCGAGGTCCTGTCGCAGTCGTTTGAGAAGATCCACAAAATGGACGAGGGATCGGCATCCCGCACAATTTCTGTTCAGGTTGATCCGCACGCGGTACTTTACTACTATCCGCAGCCCGTCATTCCGTTTGCACAGTCTTCTTTTACGAGTACAATGACGATTCATCTGGCAGACGAGACATCCCGCCTGTTTCTGCTGGAAATCATCTCCTGCGGACGGAATGCGCACGAAGAGCGGTTCCAGTACCGCCGCTTTGCCTCAAAGGTACAGATTTTCCGCGGTCAAAAGCTGATCTACCGCGACAACACCTGCTATCTGCCCGATCAGATGCCGATGGAAGGGATTGGTATGTACGAGGGATACACGCATATGGCGAACCTTTTTCTCTCACGGACAGAATACGCGGATACGCTTCTCAATGAAATCCGGGAAATTCTTGACGGCGATCCGGAAATCGACGGCGGCGCAACGACGCTCTCCGGCGGCGATCTTGCTGTTCGGATTTTCGGACACCGTGCGCAGAAACTGCAGCAGACGGCGGAAAAAATCAAAACTGTGTATGAAAAACTTCTATAAAAACAGACTGGAAAATTTCTGATTTCAATCAATCAAAAATTACCGGAAAAATGTCAAAATAAGGTGTGACAACCTCTTTGGAATGTGATAAAATAGCTTTCGTTTGAAACGAAGATAAAACTTATTTTACCATCATTTCGAGGAGGTTTTCTCATGGAAAAAGACATGACAAAGGGAAGTCCGCTTCCAGTCATTCTGCAGTTTACGCTGCCGCTGATTATCGGAAACATTTTCCAGCAGCTCTACAACATGGCAGACACGATTATCGTTGGCCGATATGTCGGAGCGGATGCACTGGCTGCAGTTGGTTCTACGGGAACGATTATGTTCCTGGTGCTTGGATTTGCGCAGGGCATCACAGCAGGCTTTACGGTTCTGACATCGCAACGGTTCGGTGCAAAGGATACGCGCGGAGTAAAGCGAAGTGTGGCAAACGGCATTCTACTGGCTCTCCTTTTCACGGTTGTCCTGACGTTCTTCAGCATGATCTCCATGCGGCCGCTGCTGCATCTCATGAACACACCGGAAAATATTTTTCAGGACGCTTATTCCTATATTATGATTATCTGCGGTGGCCTGATCGCTACGATTTTTTACAATCTGCTTTCCTCCTATCTGCGTGCAGTAGGAAACAGCCAGACTCCGCTGATGTTCCTGATTTTTTCGGCTGTATTAAATGTTCTTCTGGATCTGCTTCTCATCATTCGTTTTAAAATGGGCGTTGCGGGAGCCGGATATGCAACCGTTTTCTCCCAGGGAATTTCTGCTGTGCTCTGTCTTTTTTATATTTATCGCTCCATGCCGGATATGTGGCCGGAAAAACACCACTGGAAGCTTCATGCGGCAGATTCCCGCCATCAGCTCTCGATGGGCATTCCGATGGCACTCCAGTTTGCCATCACCGCATCCGGTACAATGATTATGCAGGCTGCCATTAACCTGTTCGGCTCGGAGGCGGTTGCCGCTTTTACGGCGGCCTGTAAGCTGCAGAATCTGGTCACACAGGGCTTTTCCGCAATGGGACAGACGATGGCAACCTACAGCGGGCAAAATTTCGGAAAGGGCGATATTCCACGGATTAAAAAGGGAGTTCGCGCTGCACTTCTGACTTCCATCACGTATTCGATCGCAGCCGCTGCTCTCGTCTTCCTTCTTCTGAAGCCATGTCTTTCCCTCTTCTTCTCGGGTGATGTCGATATGGCCGCCATGATGCCATGGGCAAAGACTTATTCCTATATGTGTGCTCTTTTTTATGTACCGCTCTGCACCATCTTTATTTTCCGAAATGCAATGCAGGGTTGCGGCTACGGCTTTCTGCCTATGATGGGCGGTGTTTCTGAACTCTTTGCGCGCCTTATTGTAGCTGTGATTGCCATAAAAGTCATCAGCTATCCGCTCGCCTGCTTCTGTGACCCGGCAGCCTGGGTGACGGCAGCTGTCTTTACCGGTGTTTCGTATCTGTTTGTCATGAAGGATATCGACAAAAAGTATGATTCAAAGACATCGACGGCTCCGATCAGCTGACATTTTTCATACCAAACGCAAAACTGCGCGGAATGCACGATTCTGAAATGCATTCCACGCAGTTTTTTGTATTTACAGGATTACAGATTCAGTTTTGCTTTCTGCAGACTTACACAGGAACGATGATATGTGAGTGTCATCGTCAGATAAATGACGCCCACGACAATGACTGCGAGAATACCGGTATGGAACACCAGATGCAGGATCATCGTCGCACACAGCAGGATCTGAATCATCTTTCCCAGCGCCATATAGCCTTATAGGCACTCTGATATACCATCTCTTTTTCTGCCTCATCGCAACTTGCCATCCAGTCTTTCTGGAAGTTTTTTGAGTTCATATCGCCTCTCTTCTCCGGGTGAGCTGCCTGAACCATTTTTACATAACGCATCTGATAATAGCCATAGAGAAAGAAGTTGATACAAAACAGAGCACAGGTTGCCAGGAATCCGGCGAGCTCTTTTCCCGATGCTTCTTCCAGCCAGGAACGGGAAAAGGTAAATGTCAGCACGATGATATCGCAGACCTGCGAAATCACATTGCAGCTCATCAGCATCGCGCCGTATTTCTCTTCTTCATAGCTTAAGACTTCGTACTGTTCATCCTCTGCTTCTTCGAGATGCTTCATCGTATCTTTTAATTTCCGGCTGTAAAATTCCATCAGGACAATGCTTACAACGAAAATTACCGCAATGATCGGCAGTGCCAGCGGGCGGACCAGATCGCTCAGATCACTCATGCCATTTTTCACTCCGAACATCATAAAAATTCCGACAAAAAAACCGCAGACTCCGCCGATTCCCATATAAATCAGCATCCGTTTCATCAACTTTCCGTAGGAATTTGGTTTGTTCCCCTGTTTTTCTTTCATGGTTCATCCTCCTCATATTGAAAAATATCTTCTACTTTTACTTCACAGATTTTTGCAAGTTTTAACGCCAGTGTCACCGACGGTGAATAATCTCCCCGCTCGATCAGGCTGATGGTCTGTCTCGATACTCCCGCCATTTTTCCAAGGTCGGTCTGGTTGATGCCGAGCTTCGAACGGTACTCTTTTAACTGATTGTACAGCGGCATCGCAGCATCTCCTTTCTTGTCACGTTTTTTAGATGAGCTCTCTTTTTGACAACTTTTCTTGTCATCCACTACTCTACCATTGACAACTTTATTTGTCAATACTTTTGACAAGTTTTTTTGTCATTTCAAACTCCCGGTTGATTTGTGGGCTGAAATGTACTAAACTAGAGATATCTATTTTCGTAACTATTCAAGCCGCAGAAAGGACAGAATCTATGGAACAGAAAGACAGCCGGTTTGCCGTATTGATCGATGCGGACAATGTTTCCCCGAAATACATCAAATATATCCTGGACGAGGTTTCCGACCAGGGTGTTGCCACGTACAAACGGATCTACGGGGACTGGACCGATATCTCGAAAAAGAGCTGGAAAGAGCAGCTTTTGCGCTACTCGATCAATCCGATCCAGCAGTACAGCAATACGAACGGAAAAAATTCAACTGACTCCGCGATGATCATCGATGCCATGGACATCCTCTACTCCGGAAATGTGGAAGGATTCTGCCTGGTTTCTTCGGACTCTGATTTTACCAAGCTGGCGCAGCGTCTGCGTGAATCCGGCATGTTTGTGCTCGGCATGGGCGAGCAGAAAACCCCTTCTTCCTTCCGCGTTGCGTGCGATGCCTTTAAAATTCTCGAAATCATTTCCCAGAACGAGGACGATATCTCCCCTGCGATTACCGCTGTCTCGGAAAATCCGGCGCGCTACGGCACTTCTCAGGACGAACCCCCTTCCATTACAAGCAAGGCAGAAATCGAGCGGACGGTTTCCCGTGTACTGACAGAGAACAATGATCACGGAAAAAATACGACACTTAGTGAGATCGGCAGTATCCTGCAGAAGAAATTCTCAGAGTTTGACGTTCGAAATTACGGTTATTCCAAACTTTCCACGTTTCTAGAAAGCATGAACGATATCGAAGTGCTGAAAACCGGTCATAATTACCTCGTAAAGGAACGCCAGAACACCGTATCGCGCCAGCAGATCGAAAAATGTATCACGGATCTGATCTGCTCCAACAGAGGCCATATCGACAACCTCAGCATTATTCACGATGCCCTGCGGAACCGTTTCCCGGGCTTCGATGTGAAGCAGTATGGGTATAGCAGGATTTCAAGTTTTATCAACAGTTTCAAAAAATTCAAAATCACAAACAATACGGTACAGATGAAACAATAGCATTCAAAACATAAACCAGATTCGCCGGATCCGGATCGTGTTTGATATACCATGTACATGTTTGGTGTGCCCGCAACAAAAAGCCCCCGGAAATGTCAGATTTTCTGACACCCGGAGGCTCTTTTTATTTCGTCTGTTGTTATCTTTTTCCTGTACTTCCAATTCCGCCGCGGTCCTCGCCGTTTAAGTGGTCAACTTCTTCAAAGCCGATGGTCGGCTGGTGTTTCTCGATGCGGAACTGGCAGATGCGGTCATTCACATGAATCACGGTGTCGCGCAGGGCATACGCCGGCATGTAGAACCAGTCGTTCGGTCCGCAGTAGCTCTCGTCGATGATACCGCAGTGGTTCGTCTGGATAATACCGAAGTTCTTGAAGGTGCTGCTTCTCGGCACAATATGCGCCTCATAGCCTTCCGGCAGCTGCATGGCAACGCCGAGGTGGATCAGCTTGAATTCTCCGGCCTTTAACTCCACTTCCTCTGCTGCGCGCAGATCGATCCAGTCGGACTTTCCGTCGATATAGCGCAGGCGCTCAATTTCATCGTTTAAATACTGAATTTTAATGGTTTCCATAAAGCGTCTCCTTTTCTTTTTGCGTGACTACTTTTCGCCGAACAGTACGACTTCGCCGCGTGCTCTCGTCTTTTTCACATCAATGACTCTCTGATTCTGGCTACCCTTCCATTCCAGGGTAACGTCCCTCTGGGCAAGAATAAAGCGGCCGTCCACAACCACGTCCGTGTAATCCATCAGTTCCAGATCACAGACGGATTCCCACTCATATCCGGTGTAAACCCAGATATCTTTTTTCGGATATCTTTCCTTGATCTCTTTTGCCAGAGCCGTCACATCCGCCCGGTTTGCCTCATACAGCGGATCTCCGCCGGAGAAGGTGATGCCGGAAATGTAGTCCTTGTCCAGCTGTTCAAAAATTTCTGCCTTTGCCGCGTCATCAAACGGGATGCCGCCATTTGGATCCCAGGTAATCGGATTCTGACATCCCTTGCAGTGATGACCACATCCGGCGACCCAGAGCACGACGCGCAGGCCGTCTCCGTTCAGCATATCGTCTTTCGTTATATTATGGTATCTCATAGCTTTCACTCCTATTGGACATAAGAAAACACAGAAAAACGAACCGTTTTACAGATCCCTTTTTCTGTGTTCCCCGCTCTTTATCGTCTGGCAGATCTATTTATTTCGCGTCTGCCGGAACATCCTTGATACTGAAGCTTACACGGCCCATTTTATCTTTGCCCATGCAGACTACTTTTACAACATCGCCAAGGCTGACAACGTCTTCTACTTTCTCAACACGCTGTTTGGCGAGCTTGGAGATGTGTACCAGACCTTCTTTTCCAGGTGCGAATTCAAGGAAAGCACCGAAGTCTTTGATGCTGACAACTTTTCCGGTCAGGATCTGTCCCTCGGTAAAGTCGCTTGCGATGATCTCGATATATTTCTTTGCCTGATCCATCATAGCCTGCTCGGTTCCGCAGATGGAAACTGCACCGTCATCTGTGATGTCGATCTTTACGCCGGTCTCATCGATGATGGCGTTGATGGTCTTTCCTCTCTGGCCGACAACTTCACCGATCTTCTGCGGGTCGATCATCATCTGGATGATCTTCGGAGCGAACTCGCCGACCGTCTTACGCGGCTCTGCGATCGCTTTCTCCATAACCTCGGTCAGGATGTACTCTCTTGCCTGTTTCGTTCTGGCAATCGCCTCTTCTACGATCTGACGGGTCAGTCCATGGATCTTGATATCCATCTGGATTGCAGTGATTCCGTCGTGGGTACCAGCTACCTTAAAGTCCATGTCGCCGAAGAAGTCTTCGAGACCCTGGATATCGGTCAGTACGAGGTAATCATCATCGGTCTCGCCTGTTACCAGACCGCAGGAGATACCTGCAACCGGTTTTTTGATCGGTACACCGGCAGCCATCAGAGACATGGTGGATGCACAGATACTTGCCTGGGAAGTAGAACCGTTAGATTCGAGGTCTCGGATACGGTACGGATTGCGTACGGGAACTCTTCCTCGGTCGGAAGTACCGGAACCAGGGCACGTTCTGCCAGAGCACCATGGCCGATCTCACGGCGTCCCGGTCCGCGGGACGGTTTTGTCTCACCTACAGAGTAGGACGGGAAGTTGTACTGATGCATGTAACGTTTGGAGGTCTCGAACTCATCCAGTCCGTCCAGTTTCTGTGCTTCGGAAAGCGGAGCCAGTGTTGTTACGTTGCAGATCTGAGTCTGTCCACGGGTGAACATAGCGGAACCATGAACACGCGGGATAATGTCAACCTCTGCTGCCAGAGGACGGATTTCTGTGATCGCACGGCCGTCCGGACGTTTGTGGTCTTTTAAGATCATCTTACGAACGGTCTTTTTCTGATACTGGTAAACAGCCTCGCCTAATACTGCCAGCCACTCTTCGTTGTCGGCAAATGCCTCCTCGAGTTTCTCGGTGATGACGCGGATGTTTTCTTCTCTTGTCTGTTTGTCATCGCTGAAAACAGCCTCTTCCATCTCTGCCGGAGGAACGATCTCTTTGATCGCTGCAAACAGCTCTTCCGGAATAGCGCAGCTCTCATAAGCGTGTTTCGGTTTTCCAACCTCTGCTACGATGCTGTCGATGAATTTGATGATTTCCTGGTTTACTTCGTGTGCTTTGTAGATGGCGTCGATCATTTTTGCTTCCGGATCTCTTTTGCTCCGGCTTCGATCATGATGACTTTCTCTCTGGTGGAAGCTACGGTCAGTTTCAGGTCGGATACGGCTTTCTGTGCGAGAGTCGGGTTTACGATGAACTCGCCGTCGATCATACCGATCTGAGTCATGGCACACGGACCGTCAAACGGGATGTCGGAAATGCAGGTTGCGATTGCGGAACCCAGCATTGCGACTACTTCCGGATCACACTCCGGATCTACGGACATTACCATGTTGTTTAATGTAACATCGTTGCGGTAATCTTTTGGGAACAGCGGACGCATCGGACGGTCAATGACACGGCTGGTCAGAATTGCGTGCTCGCTTGCTTTTCCTTCTCTTTTGTTGAATCCGCCCGGGATTTTTCCAACGGCGTACATCTTCTCTTCGTACTCAACGCTTAATGGGAAGAAGTCAATGCCGTCACGCGGTTTCTCAGATGCGGTTGCTGTAGAAAGAACTACAGTATCGCCATAATGCATAAATGCTGCGCCGTTTGCCTGTTTTGCTACACGGCCTACGTCTACGGTCAGGGTTCTGCCTGCCAGTTCCATAGAAAAACTCTTGTACATAAATAATCTCCTTTTTTTCTTCTGAGCAGAATTTCCGAAACAACTGAAAAGCACACCGGAATACGGACAGGATGCAGCTTTTCAATGTGTTTTTCAGTGGTCTCGGATAAAATTCCTGCACCTCCAGAACCTGCCACTGGCAGCTTCTTACGGATGCAATGCAGCTCAGAATGGCTCCATGTCGTTTGCGTCTTTGATCTTACAAGCAAAGAAACGGGCGGAAAATGTATCCCGCCCGTTGTTCCAAGCTGATTATTTTCTGATTCCTAACTTCTCGATTAAAGCACGGTATCTTTCAATATCAGTTTTCTTTAAGTAGTCAAGCAGACCACGTCTCTGACCAACCATTTTCAGAAGACCTCTTCTGGAGTGATGATCTTTGTGGTGAACTTTCAGATGCTCAGTGAGCTCCTCGATTCTTGCGGTAAGAACAGCTACCTGTACTTCCGGTGATCCTGTATCTCCCTCAGTTCTTGCATACTCTTTGATGATTGCCTGTTTTTTTTCTTTCGAAATCATTTTAAATTCCTCCTGTTATTTTGATTGCACCGCTGACTAAGAAGTGGTCGGAGTGTCCTGCCTCTGAATCAGGGTCCGGGGATCTTTTTTGTCCCGCATACTCGATTAGTATAGCATACGCTTTTCGAATTGTAAATACTAAAATCAGATGTTTTCGCGATGAATTTTCACGTAGTTACAGTTCTCCGAACTGTAACTTTCGCAGCTCTCATTTTAAGTTTTGCTTCGCAAAAGGAGAGCTGCTCACACCTGAATCACTTTCTTACGCAGCGAAACAGCGAGTGTTTCACTGCTGAGCGAACTTTTTTTTCTACATATTTTTTTCCTGCCGCAACATCATGGTCGAGCTGGTTTTTCAGCGCGTCGATCGAAGCAAATTTCTGCTCCGGGCGCAGGAATTTTAACAGAGAAACCTCCGCATGTTTTCCATAGAGATCCTCGCTGCAGTCAAAAAGATTCGTCTCCACGCCGGTAAATTTTTCCTGTACCGTCGGCTTAACACCGATGTTTGTGATACCGTAATAAATTTTTCCTTCGATTTTCACCTCGGAAACGTAGACGCCGAACGGCGGAAGCAGCTTTTCTGCCGGCGGGATCTGATTGATGGTCGGCACGCCGATCGTTCTGCCGAGTGCATGACCGTGGACAATCTCGCCGTGAACCGCGTAATCGTAGCCGAGCAGACCGCTCACGGCTTCCATATTGCCCTGTTCCAGCTCTTCCCGTGCCCAGGTGCTGCTGATCTCGCGGCCGTTTTCCTCTGCTTTTTCGATGATCTCGGTTTCAAAACCAAGGGACGGGCCCATTTCTTTCAGCATTTCGGCTGTGCCGCTTCTCTTGTAGCCAAAACCGAAATCCTTTCCCACAACAACTTTTTTCGCGTGCAGCTTATCCACCAGAATCTCTTTGATAAAGGCTTCCGGCGTCATGTGCATCACTTCATCCACAAACGGGCATTCCACAAGGCAGTCCATGCCAAGCTGTTCGAGGCGGGCTCTTCTCTCCTCATTCGTCAGCAGCTGATGCGGCTTGACATGCTGCACTTTCGACTGCGGCGGCACGTCAAACGTAAACACAACCGTTTCCAGTCCTTCCGTTCTGCCGATTGCAAGGACACGGCGGATCAGAAGCATATGCCCCCGGTGGAGGCCGTCAAATTTTCCCAGGGTTACAACGCTGTCCCCTCTGCTGTCAAAATCCAGTGTTTTTGTTAGATATCTCATGTTCTCTCCAGAAATAACTTGACCGGTCTGGTTAAGTTTTGTGATGGTCTGTATTGATAAATACCGACAAACGTTCCGTCATCGAGATAAAGGCGGAACTCCTCGTCTTCTGCGAAGTCCCCGCCGGAAGCAGTTTCCCCGATTTCGCGGATCTGCGCCGGTTTCAGCGGATTTCCGTTTTCCGCAAGCTTTTTCGCATGATCGTCCGCTGTCGCAAAGCTGCGCAGCGCGGCAAACATTTCATCGACCGGCACGAGGATCTCCGAAAGGCGGCCCTCACCGACAATCGCTGCGATCTCGTCAAGCGTGTGCGCTCCGTTTCGGTCAAACTGGCCGACTCTCGTGCGGATCAGCTGCTCCATACATCCGTGGCAGCCCAGTTTTTCGCCGATATCGTGGCACAGGGTGCGGATATACGTTCCCTTCGAACACGTTACCTCCATGCGCACCAGCGGAAGCTTCACTTCCAGAATGCTGATCTCGTAAAAGTGCACCGTGCGGGCCTTCCGCTCGATCTCGATGCCTTCCCGCGCCAGCTCGTAGAGTTTCTTTCCATTAACCTTCAGCGCGGAATACATCGGCGGCACCTGCTGCTGCTCCCCGACAAACGAGGCGATGCAGTCCCGCACCTCTTCTTCCGTCACGGTCACTGGCGCTTCTGCTGTCACGGTTCCGCTCATGTCCTGCGTATCCGTTGCGATTCCAAGGTGAAGCAGCGCTTCATACGTCTTCGTTTCATCGGTCAGCATATCGCAGAGACGCGTTCCCTTTCCAAGGCAGACCGGAAGCACGCCTGTCGCATCCGGGTCTAGGGTTCCGGTGTGGCCGATTTTTTTCTGGTGCAGGATGCCGCGCAGCTTCGCAACCACGTCATGCGACGTAAATCCCGCCTCTTTCCATACGTTCAGAACTCCGTTTATCATGTTGTTTTGTCTCCCTCTTTTTCACAAGAAAACCGGGCGTGGATATATTTTCTGCGCCCGGCTGTTTCCTGTTTATGCTTCTTCCTCTGTCGTCTCTTCTTCCTCTTCTGCAAGAAGCTGTTTTTCGATATACAGAGTCAGATTGTTGATTACATCATACGGAGAACCTGACATCGTGCAGCCAGCCGCACGGATATGGCCGCCGCCGCCGAATACGGCTGCGATTTTGCTCACATCAACCAGCTCGTCGGAGCGGAGGCTTACTTTGAAGACCTGCGGCTCCAGCTCATACAGGAAGATCGCTACGTGAACGCCTTCTGTATTTTTTAACTGGATGACAATGCCGTCCATATCTCCCGGTGTCAGGCCATAGAAGTCCATGACCTTCTTCCGCACGATACCGACAATACACTGCTTGTCGAGAAGCATGATGCTCTCTGTCAGCGTGCGTCCCATAATCTGATTCTGTACGTATGTTTTCTTGAAGAATGCATCCTCGATGATTCTGGTAAACGGAACTCCCTTTTCCATCAGAGCGGCCGCAACCCGCATCGTGTGCGGAGAGGTGCTGCTGTACTGGAATACGCCGGAATCGGTCACAATACCGGTGTACAGCGCCTCGGCGCACGGCTCGGAGATCTTTTCTTCCTCCAGAAGTCCGAACAGCACCTCGCAGGCAGAGCTTGCATCCGGCTCTACGTGATTGATTTCGCAATATTCTGTATTCGTCACATGGTGATCGATGCAGATCGTCTTTCCCGCTTTTGCAAGAAGCGGTACGGCAACGCCGATGCGTTCCTCGCTGGATACATCCAGAAGGACCACAAGGTCGTACGCTTTCTCTTCACAGCTTGTCTTTACCTCAGAAAAGCCCGGAAGATAGGAAAATTCCGGCCGTGGATCCTCAAGATAGACATCTGCCTGAATCTCCGGCCGATTGTCGCGAAGATACTGGTATAATCCCAGGCAGGAACCGATGCAGTCACCGTCCGGACGAACGTGTCCGGCGATGGCCATGCAGGAGACTCCGTTTAGAATTTCATCAATTTTCTTCATTTTCCTCATCCTTTTTGTCTTCTTTGTGTGTTACTTCATCAATCAGTTTCGACATCGTAACGCCATATTCAATCGACTCATCCAGGACAAAGGTCAGCTCCGGTGTATTGCGGAGGTTAATGGTCTTGGCCAGCATACGGCGGATGAAGCCCTCCGCGCTCTTTAAGCCGCGGATGGTTTCTTTCTTCGCCTCATCATCGCCAAACACACTGATATATACTTTACACGTCTTCAGATCCGGCGCTACCTCTGCCGCTGTGACAGAGGTCATCATTCCGATGCGCGGATCCTTGATCTCGTTCCGGATGATGTTGGAAAGCTCTTTCTGTACTTCCCCGTTGATCCTGGTGTTTTTAATACTGTTTTTTCTCAACTTAATTCCTCATTTCTATCTCGGCACTTCTACCATGATATAGGCCTCGACCTGATCGAACTCCTGAAGATCGTTGAATCCTTCAAATACAAGACCGCACTCATAGCCGGAGCGCACTTCTTTGACATCGTCTTTGAAACGTTTGAGGGATGCCAGATTTCCTTCGAAGATCTGGTTTCCTTCGCGGCTGATTCGAACTTTGCAGCCTCTCTGGAACGTTCCGTCCAGTACATAGCTTCCGGCGATCGTTCCGACACCGGATGCCTTGAAGAGCTGACGTACCTCGGCATGGCCGATAACTTTCTCTTCGTAAACCGGCTCAAGCATACCCTTCATGGCTGCCTCAACATCCTCAATTGCCTGGTAGATGACACGGTACAGACGGATGTCTACGCCGTTCTGCTCTGCCATGGATTTTGCGTTCGCATCCGGGCGTACGTTAAATCCGATAATGATGGCGGAAGATGCGGTTGCCAGCATAACGTCGGACTCGTTGATCGCACCGACACCGCCGTGGATGACGCGTACGGCAACTTCCTCGTTGGAGAGTTTGACAAGACTCTGTTTTACTGCCTCGACAGATCCCTGTACATCGGCTTTGACAACGAGTGCCAGTTCTTTTAAGTTACCCTCCTGAATCTGGTTGAACAGATCATCCAGGGACATCTTCGCTTTTGTCTCCTCAAGCAGGTTCTTCTTGTTCTCTGCCACGAAGGTTGCTGCGAAGTTCTTTGCTTCTTTATCGTTATCGGTCTGAACGAGGATCTCTCCTGCGTTCGGAACATCGGAAAGTCCGAGAATCTCAACCGGAGTAGACGGGCCTGCCTCTTTGACGCGGCGTCCCTTATCATCCATCATCGCACGGACTTTACCGGAGCATGCGCCTGCTGCGATGTAATCGCCGACATGCAGGGTACCTTTCTGTACCAGAATGGTAGCAACCGGTCCTTTTCCTTTATCCAGCTCAGCCTCGATGACAAGACCTCTTGCTTTCCGGTTCGGGTTTGCTTTCAGCTCGAGCACTTCGGAAGTCAGAAGGATCATCTCCAGCAGATCGTCGATACCTTCGTTGTTCTTTGCAGATACCGGAACGAATACGGTGCTTCCGCCCCAGTCCTCCGGAATCAGTTCGTACTCGGAGAGCTCCTGTTTTACACGCTCTATGTTTGCGCCTGGTTTATCGATCTTATTGATCGCAACGATGATCTCAACGCCGGCTGCTTTTGCATGGTTGATTGCCTCAACGGTCTGCGGCATCACACCGTCGTCTGCTGCGACAACGAGAATGGCGATATCCGTTGCATTGGCTCCACGCATACGCATAGCGGTGAATGCCTCATGTCCCGGGGTATCGAGGAACGTAATCTTCTGTTTGTTGATCGAAACGGTGTATGCACCGATGTGCTGGGTAATACCGCCAGCCTCGCGGTCGGTGACATGGGTGTTCCGGATGCAGTCCAGAAGAGATGTTTTACCGTGGTCAACGTGTCCCATAACGCAGACTACCGGCGGACGCGGAACCATGTCTTTTTCATCCTCTTCGTCCTCTTTTAAGAGCTCTTCGATCACATCGACTTTCTCTTCCGGCTCAGCGATGATGTTATAATCAAGCGCGATTTCCTGTGCTTTTTCGAAATCGATCTCATGGTTTACGGTAACCATCGTTCCTTCCATGAACAGTTTCTTTACGATGACTGCCGGCTGCATTTTCATCTTCTCAGCCAGCTCGCGGATAGTCATTTTCTCCGGCAGGGTAATCTCCTTTACCTCATCCTTCGGAGCTTCCTGTTTCGGTTTGTTGACCGGTTTCTGGAGCGCTTTCGGGAGTCTGGACTGCTGATGATGTCCCTGGTTCGGACGGTTTCCGCCTCTTCCTCTGTCTTCACTGAATTTATTTTCTCTTAAAGAATCTTTGTTTTTGTCTTTTTCTTTTCTTCCTGTATCACGGCCTGGCTTCTTGATGCCAAGGCTCATTGTATCGCCTGCAGAGCTCTTATGCTCGGTTCTGCGGCGGTCTCCTCCCGGACGGCGGTTCTGATTCTGGGAATCATCATCCTTTCCTGCGAACGGTCTTCCGCCATTATTTCCCGGTCTGCCTCCGTTTGGACGTGCGGAACGCTCACCGAATGGTCTTCCGCTTCTCTCACCGTTTCCGCTTCTTCCGCCGTTATTGCGGTCTCCTCCCGGACGGTCTCCGCTGCGGTTCGGGCGGTCTCCATTGTTTCCGCCGAAGCGGCGCTCTCCCTGCGGACGGTCTCCATTGCGGTTCGGACGATCTCCATTTCCGCCGTTTCCGTTTCCACGGTTCGGACGGTCCTCGCTTCTTCCGTTTCCATTGCGGTTTCCTTCCGGACGGCCGTTTCCGCGGGACGGACGGTCTTTTTTCTGTCCCTGGTTCTTTGTGAACTCTTTTGCTTCTTTACTTGTTGCGTTCTGCGGACGCACAACGGAAATAATTTTCTTTTTCTTCGGTTTTGCCTGCTCTTCCGGTTTCTTCATTTCCATGTTTTCTGTATCTTTCTTTTCCAATGATCTTTTCTCCTCTTTCTGCGGTTTTCGTGTTTCCTGCATCCATCCACCGACCTTTCCGGCCTTACGCCTTACGCTTCTGCCAACAATGCTGCTATTTTTTCTGCAAAATGCGCTTCACATACGGCAAGGGAAGAACGGTATTCTCTTCCGATGGCTCTTCCAAGCTGCTCTTTGTCCCCAAAAAGAATGCATGGCACTTTATAGTATGCACACATATTGCGAAATTTCTTCTGTGTATTGGCCGACGCCGTTTCCGCCAGAATGACAAGGTATGCGCTGCCGCTCTTTACGGCCTGCTCGGTCGCAAATTCGCCGCTCGATACCTTACCCGCCTTCATGGCAAGGCCCAGCATGGATAATCCTTTACTTTGACTGTTCAATCTTCGCAAATGCCTCCTTTAACTGCTCATAAACCTCTGATGGAATTTCTGCCTTCAGAGAACGGGAAAGTCCTTTGTTTTTCATTGCTTTCCCAAGACATTCCAGAGAGCAGACATAAGCACCGCGTCCGTTCATTCTTCCGGTTGTGTCCGGAACAATCGTTCCTTCGGTGGTTTTCACCACGCGGATCATTTCTTTTTTGTTTTTCATTTCATTGCAGCCAATGCATTTACGCAGCGGCACTTTACGAACTGTACTCAAATGCTCATCCCGCCTTTGTTTTTATTTTAATTACTCTTCGTCTCCGGCTTTCTCTGCTGTTTCTACATCATTCTCGTCGAAGTTTTCTTCTGCAGAGATGGTTTCCTCCTCTGCTGCGGACTCATCGTAATTGTCCTCTTCCTCGTATTCCTCTTCTACGTAGTCGAAGTCTCCTGCCTCGCGTGCCTGGGTCTCGCTCTTAATGTCGATCTTGAATCCGGTCAGACGTGCGGCAAGTCTTGCGTTCTGTCCCTCTTTACCGATGGCAAGGGAAAGCTGGTAATCCGGAACGATTACTTTTGCGGTCTTCTCCTCCGGGTCTGCCATAACGGAGATAACTTTTGCCGGGCTCAGTGCGTTCTCGATCAGGAGTGCCGGGTTCTCATCCCATGTAATGATGTCGATCTTCTCTCCGTTCAGCTCATTGACAACCGCGTTGACACGGCTTCCGTTCATACCGACGCATGCGCCGACTGCATCGACGTTCGGATCGTTGGACCATACTGCCATTTTCGTACGGCTTCCTGCCTCACGGGCAATGCTCTTGATCTCTACGATGCCTTCTGCAACCTCGGAAACCTCAGACTCAAAGAGACGTTTTACGAGTTCCGGATGGGTACGGGATACCATGACTTTCGGTCCCTTGGTTGTATTCTTTACTTCCAGAACGTATACTTTCACACGCTGGGTCGGCTCAAATTTCTCGCCTTTGACCTGCTCGTTCTCGGTCAGCAGAGCGTCTACTTTACCGAGGTTGATGCTGACGTTGCGTCCCACATAGCGCTGTACCACACCGGTAACCACATCGTGCTCTTTCTCGAAGTACTGATCAAACAGAACTTTACGCTCTTCCTCACGGATCTTCTGAAGAATGACGTTTTTGGCATTCTGGGTTGCAATACGGCCGAACTCTTTGGATTTGATTTCTACCGGAACGATATCGCCGAGTTCATAGCGGGAGTCTGCACGTTTTGCATCGGAAAGGGCGATCTCCATGATCGGATCCTGTACCAGATCAACAACGGTTTTCTCTGCTACGACTTTGAAATCACCAGTCTGGGCGTTAATGCTTACCTTTACATTATCTGCTTTGCCAAAATGGTTTTTACAGGCCTGGATCAGCGACTGCTCAATTGCCTCAAGCAGGGTATCTTTGCTGATATTCTTCTCTTTCTCAAGAACTTCAAGGGCCTCCATTAATTCTGTATTCATTTTTCTCTTTTCCTCCTGTATCTGCGTCTGTTTAGAAATCAAATGCTAAACGGATCAATGCAATATCGCTTTTCTGGAAGACGCGCTCTGTTCCGTCCTCCTCCAAAATGGTCACACTGTTATCATCATATGCGGTGAGTATTCCGTAAAATTCCCGGTTTCTCTCGATCGCACGGTATGTCCGGATTTCCAGCTCTTTTCCCATGCTTCTCTTATAGTCTTTCTCTTTTTTCAGCGGACGTCCAAGGCCCGGGGAGCTGACCTCCATGATATAGGCGTCATCGATAAAGTCCTCTGCGTCCAGCCGGTCAGAAAATGCACGGCTGACGATTTCGCAGTCATCCACGGTAATTCCGCCTTCTTTGTCGATGTAAGCACGCAGGTACCAGGTACCGCCCTCTTTGACATACTCCACATCCACCAGTTCAAAACCATTGGCTTCTACAATCGGAGTGATCAGTTCTTCTGCCTTCTGTTCGTATTCTTCTCTTCTGCTCAAATCCTCACCACCTTTTTGATTCAGGGAAACTTTCGAAAAATTCTTTCATTTCCCTGTACACAAGAAAGAGTGGACGAAATCGTCCACTCCTTAACAGTCACTTATTAACAACTTTACTATAGCACCTTTTCCGTGCAATTGCAAGGGTTAATTTTCAAAATATCCTTTATTTATCGCCTTTTCCGGCTTTTTTGTTCGCCGGTTCCGGGCAGATGTGGACATCGAGCTGGTTATACGGGATGGAAATTCCCGCCGCGTCAAACTCTTCTTTGATGCGCTCATTCATTTTCCATTTGACCGGCCAGTAATTTTCCGTTGCGACCCAGGCGCGGAGACCGACCGTAATCGCGCTCTCGCCCAGCTCATCTACGAAAAACTGCTGTTCCTCCGACTGAAAATGCGGCTCCTCCTCAACGAGGCGGCGCAGGATGTCCTTCGCTTTTTTGATATCGGACTCATAAGAAATGCCGACTTTGATCTCCAGCTTTCTCCGGTCCATCGCCGTCACGTTGATGATGGTGTGGTTCGTCAGATTAGCGTTCGGGATCATGATGGTACGGTTGTCGATGCTGTTGATTGTCGTATAATACATCTCAATCTTCTTAACCGTTCCCTCCTGACCTTCGCCCGGAAAAATGATGTAGTCACCGACCTTAAATGGTTTCAGCAGCAGAATCATCACGCCGCCTGCAAAGTTTGAGAGGCCGCCCTGCAGTGCCAGGGATACGGCAACGCCGGCGGAGGCGATGGCTGCTGCGATCGACGCTTCGGATACGATACCGAGCTGAACGATAATGGTCAGCACCAGCAGCGTGTTCAGACTGTATTTCACCATGGAAACGGTGAAACTGACCACCGCCTCCTCCGTGTGAAAACGCCGCATGTTTTTCCGGATCAGACCACAGAGCCACAGGATCAGTTTGCGTGCAACCAGAAACAGAATTACCGCAAACACGATCTTCAGCACCAGATCGGCAGCCGAAGAGGCCTTGTCGATCCAGTATTCATAGACGCGTTCCGCCGCTGTCAGATTCACCATGTGTTATCTCTCCTCTGTCTCGAATTTTCTCTGCAGCTCCTCGCCGAGTTCACTCATGCCTGTGCTTTTTTTCGTTTTTGTCTCTGGTTTTGCCTCTGATTTTGCTTCCGACTTGGTTTCCGGCTTTGTTTCCGGCTTTGTAGCCGGCTTCTTTTCCGGATCGGCGGCTGCGCGGTATTTTTCCACGGCTTTTGCTGCCTCTGCCGCTGCGGATTTTCCGGCTTTCACCAGCTTGTCCACCGTCTGCTCTACCGTTTTCACCGGTTTGCTATCAATCGCCTGCTTTACGGCTTTCTCCACCTTCTCTGTCGCAGTCGTAGTTCCCTGCTTTTTCTCTGCGGTTTTCACCGTTTTTTCCGATACCTTTTTCTCTGCTTTTTGGGCAGTCTTTGTTGTTTTCTTTGCTTTTACTGCTTTTACTGCTTCTTCCGTTTTTCCAGCCGGTTTTCCCTTCTTTCCGGTTTTCTTCTCTGCTGCCGCTTTCGCTGCAGTTTTTGCCTTTGCGCTCTTATTGCTTGCAGCGCCCGTCTCCGGCTTCGTATAAGAAAATACCTGAACAGAAAGCGGTGCGAGTTTTACGGTAATCGAGTTTTTCCGCTCGTCGCACTCTGTTTTTTTCGACATTTTCACGCGTGGATTTCCGACGCCTGTTCCGCCATAGCTTTCCGCATCGCTGTTGAACATCTCTTTGTACTTTCCTGGATACGGCACACCAATGCGGAAATCATCGTACTCGACATTCGAGAAGTTGCATATGACAAGCAGCGTATCTTCTTTCTTCCTTGTTCTGCGAAGGAAGATCAGAAGATTCTTTTCCCACTCCATGCCATTGATCCACTCAAAGCCCTCCGGCTTTTCGTCAAGCTGATACAATGCCGGATTTGCTTTGTAGAATGCATGAAGTGCCGCCATATAGTTCTTTAACTGCAGATGTTTCTTGTCCTCAAGAAGCTCCCAGGACAGGGACTGTTTCTCATTCCACTCTTTTTCCTGTCCAAATTCCTGTCCCATAAACAGAAGCTTCTTTCCGGGATGCACCATCTGATAAGCGTACGCCAGACGAAGATTTGCCATTTTCTGCTCCGGTGTACCCGGCATTTTGGTATACATAGACCCTTTCAGGTGAACCACTTCATCGTGCGACAGACTCAGCATGAATTTCTCCGAGTATGCATATACCATAGAAAAAGTCAGCTGATCGTGATGTGCCCCGCGGTATACCGGATCGTTTTTCATATATTCCGTAAAATCATTCATCCAGCCCATGTTCCACTTGTAGTCGAAGCCAAGTCCTTCATCGTCGAGTTCTCCCGTCACCTTCGGCCATGCGGTCGATTCCTCTGCGATAAGAAGCGCATCCGGGAACTCTTTTTTGAAGATGGAGTTCAGATGTTTTAAAAATTCGATTGCCTCAAGGTTCTCATTTCCGCCGTAGATATTTGCGACCCACTCCCCGTCCTGCTTGCCATAATCAAGATACAGCATCGATGCAACCGCATCCATACGGATTCCGTCGGCATGGTACTCTTTTGCCCAGAAAAGCGCATTGGCGATCAGGAAGTTCTTTACTTCCGGTCTGCCGTAATTGTAAATCAGCGTGCCCCAGTGTGGATGGGATCCCTGTCTCGGGTCAAAATGCTCGTACAGACACGTTCCATCAAACGCAGAAAGTCCGAAGGTATCGCGCGGGAAGTGTGCCGGTACCCAGTCGAGAATAACACCAATGTCGTTCTGGTGCATCGTATCCATAAAATAGCGGAAGTCATCCGGCGTTCCGTATCGTGCTGTCGGTGCGTAATAGCCCGTTACCTGATAACCCCAGGATTCATCGAGCGGATGCTCCATCACCGGCATCAGCTCAACATGGGTGTAGCCGAGCTCTTTCACATAAGAAGCCAGCATCGGAGCGATCTCACGGTAGTTATAAAATTCACGGCCATCGTCCGGTTTTTTCCAGGAGCCAAGATGCACTTCATAAACAGAAATCGGCGCTTTGTCGCCCTGTGTGACACCACGCTTCTTCATCCAGTTCTCATCCTGCCAGGCATATTTTCCAAGATCAACCACAACACTCGCATTGTTCGGACGCAGCTGTGCTGCATTCGCGTATGGATCCGATTTCAGATACGTCAGACCGCCCTTTGCCTTAATTTCATATTTATAGATGTCGCCCGCGCGAACACCGGGGATAAAGAGCTCGTAGATTCCGGACTCCAGAAGATTCATCTGATATGCTCTTCCGTCCCAGTTATTGAAATTTCCGACAACACTGACACGGATCGCATTCGGTGCCCAGACAGCGAAGTAAACACCGCTGATACCATCGATCTTTACCGGGTGTGCACCCAGCTTCTCATAGATGGAATAACAGATGCCGTTTTCAAACTGTTTCTGTTCCTGCTCGGTGAACTGCATCGGATAGGCGTACGGATCGTAATGCTCCATCTGGTTTCCGTCGCCGTCCCAGTAGATCAGCGTATAGGACGGAATTTTCTTTCCTGGAAGCAGCACAGCGAAAAATCCCGCCTCATCCTCGCAAACCATCTCGGTCTGTTTTCCGTCGCGGATCGTATGTACGGCTGCACGGGTTGCGCCCGGGAAAAACGCCTGAATCAAAATACCATCCTCCGTTACGCGCGGTCCCAAGATGTCTCTTGGATGATTTTCCTCGGAATAGACCACGGCTTCTATTTCCGCCCAATCCATATAATCGTATAATTTTTCTTCCATTTTCAAAATTATAACCCCTCCTTTTTTATTTTACGTGCTCTCGCTGCTGCTTCCCCCATACAAAATCGCATAAAAAAGCACTCATTCATGCCAGAGCGTGTTTGAAAAAAGCTTTTCGTGAGCTGCGAGTCCCATTTTCAGCCCAAACGGTCTGCAGCAACCGGATAAGGTCAAAACAGATCGCGAAGTGGGGCTTGCAGATTGTGGAAATGATTTTTCAAACTCTGATTTTATTCTACCATCCTAACCGCGATTGTACAATGCAAATCTGGTTTGTTTTTTTATTCTGTTTTTTATTTATTCACCGCTGTCACGGAAAACTTTCCGTCTGTGGTCTGAATCTCATTGTTCTCAAACCAGACGCTGTAAATTTTCTGTGAAGCCAGTGTTTTCAGGAGCTCCCCGGAAAGCGATTCGGCCTGATAATCGAAAAATGCTGCAAGCAGCGTATCAGCACAGCCATATTCACCAGAATAGACGATCAGTTCTGATGCTGCCGTGTGGTCTTTTCCGTCTGACGCGCTAAGATACGGCGTGCGCATCGTTCCGTCCTGATACTGGTAATAGCGGTACGTATCGGGACTGCCCGCCTGGTAAGCGTGGAAAAATACGATGCTTTTCGGTCCCTCGTACATCATCGTTCCATGTGACTGAATTTCATTCCCGGAAAGATGGTACAGCGGGTACTGGTACTCTTTTTCCCCTGTTTCATCGAGACAGCGCACAAATCCGTCCTTGCTGGAAATAATGCCGAGCTGATAGCCCTCGCCGCGGATCGTGTCCGCCAGATAGTCAATCAAAAAAGCATTTTTCATCCAGAAAAAGTCGAGATACGCCGTGTAGCCCATCTCTGCGGCATATGCCTGATACGCATCCGACACATGCAGGCAGACCTGGTTTTCTCCCGGGAATTCCATGGAAATGTCATCCGGGTTCTGCGCAAAGGCTGCGACGGCTGCCGCTTCCTCTGCCGCATCATCATCCTTCTCCGGATCGAACTGTGCTGCGGCCGCATCATCATTGCTCATGCAGAGATTTTCCAGTGACGCGTACAGCGGTCCCAGATAGATTTCCCGGCAGTTGGCATCGGATACTTTTTTCAGGGCATCGTACAAAACCGGATCTACCGTCATAACTTCGTTTGGATGCTGGTTGATATCGTACAGGTTTGTCACATCATCGAAACTCTCGTCGATATTGAAAAGCCGGTAGCCCTTCACCGCCGCATCGGTATAAATCAGCGAGAGTGCCTTTGCCTCCCCGCCCGCCGATACGCCGCCTGCACCGACATTATATTTCAGTGTGAAATCCTCGCTGCAGTTCAGCTCCGAGCCCGCCTTCACGCTGATTTCGCGCCAGCCGGAATCGCCGCGCAGAAAATTCATAAAACCATACACCAGAAAACCGGATCCGATCGCCAGAAACAGTACCACAAGCACGATGCGCCGTCCGACATTCTTTTCAGAGAGCTGAACTTTCTGCACCGGCTTCGGCTGCCGTCTGTTTGGATCTTTTACTGTTCTTCCCATTCTTTTACTCCTCTTACTTTAAGTTCTCCCCTTCATTCGCACTGTGTTTTATTGTCCCAGAAAATATGTCTCCCGTCAAGTAAAACGGCACAAAAAAAAGCAGCGCCGGAATCAAAAGACTTTCGATTCTGACACTGCTTTGCTTTTCACAGTCTGCTATAGGACAACCAAAATCAATGCAATAATAAAGATCAGGAGAATCACGGCCAGTACGGCGAATCCGTACAGCGCGCCCTGCTTACATGCTTTATAGTTGTGATAGTACTGTTTCTTTTTGTATACCATTGCTGCGATAATACCGATGATCGGGAAGAAGAACGACAGCACTTTGTACCAGATGCTTCCGGTATCGTGAAGCGGAGTTTTCAGGAACTCATCTTCTGCCTTGGAAAGATGAACCTCGTGGTTCTCCTCTTTTACTTTCTCGCCAGGCTTTCTGATGGTGATCGGCTGCAGCGGCTCTCCCTTTTCACGGAGTGCCTTGTACTCTTTGATCTCTTTCTTGTTTCCGTATACAAAGTGGTTGTGTCCGATATCCACGAACTCCGGTTTGTCCACGGAATAATCGTGAATGGACGGATCGTAGGTGTACAGCACTTTGTTCTTCTCAAGCTGCGGATCCGGAATCGGGATCGCAGAGATCAGGGAATGGGTGTATGGATGCAGCGGGAAGTTGAACAGCTCCTCTGCGTCCGCAACCTCTACGATATTTCCTTTGTAGATAACACCGATACGGTCGGAAATGAACCGTACGATGGAAAGGTCATGGGCGATAAACAGATAAGTAACCTGTTTTTCTCTCTGGAATTTCTTCAGCAGATTGAGGACCTGGGCACGAATCGATACGTCCAGTGCGGAGATCGGCTCATCGGCTACAACCAGCTCCGGCTCCATAACCATGGCACGGGCCAAACCAATACGCTGGCGCTGTCCGCCGGAGAACTCATGTGGGTAACGGGTCAGGTGCTCCGGCAGAAGACCAACTTCGTTGATCATGTTCTCTACCTTTTTCACACGGTCTGCCTCGTTCTCGTACAGATGGAAGTTGTAAAGACCCTCGGATACGATGTAATCGACCGTCGCACGCTCATTTAACGATGCGGCAGGATCCTGGAATACCATCTGAATGTTTCGGATAACCTCCCGGTCCAGGGAATGCGGAATCTTGCCGGAAATTTTAACACCCTTGTACAGGATCTCTCCTGCGGAACACGGGTTGACACGAATGACCGCACGGCCGATCGTGGTCTTTCCGGAACCGGACTCGCCTACGAGGGAGAAGGTTTCTCCCTTGTAGATGTCAAAAGAAGCATTTTTTACCGCTTTGACTGCGTCATCGCCCTTGCCGAAAGTGATATCTACATTTTTTACCTGCAGTAAGATTTCTCTTCCATTTTCGTCAATCGGACCATGCTCCGGCAGATGCGAAACAGTGGTCTTGCTTTCCTGCTTTGTAGACACTTTCAAACTCTCCTATAAGTTGTATGCTTTTAATAATTTTTCGTGAATATTCTGAATTGCCTCCGGCTTCTCCGTCTTCGGTGCTCTCGGATCCAGCAGCCAGGTTTTGGCGTAATGGGTATCCGTTACTTTGAACATCGGCGGCTCTTCCAGTGTGTCGATTTTCAGACAGTACTGGTTACGCGGCGCGAACGGGTCTCCGATAATTTTGTTGTACAAAGACGGCGGGGTACCGGTAATCGAGAACAGCTTTGTATTCCGCTCCGCAAGCTGCGGCAGGGAAGAAAGCAGTGCCCAGGTGTACGGATGGCGCGGGTCGTAGAACAGCTCTTCTACATTCGCAAACTCGATGATCTGTCCTGCGTACAGAACGGCAACACGGTCAGCGATATTCGCTACGACACCAAGGTCGTGGGTAATAAACACGATAGTGTAGTTGTACTCTTTCTGAAGATCCTTGATCAGCTTCAGGATCTGTGCCTGAATCGTAACGTCCAGCGCAGTTGTCGGCTCATCGCAGATGAGGATCTTCGGACGGCAGGAAAGTGCAATCGCGATAACGATACGCTGTCTCATACCGCCGGAATACTGGAACGGATAATCATCGAAACGCTGCTCTGCGTTCGGAATACCAACCTTTTCCATCAGCTCAAGCGCCTGTGCTCTCGCTTCCACCTCGCTGACATCCTGATGTTTCATAATAACAGAAGTGATCTGTTTTCCGATCGTGATGATCGGGTTCAGGGAAGTCATCGGGTCCTGGAATACGGTTGCAATTTTCTTACCACGGATCTGGCCCCAGTCATTCGGGTCCTGGATTTTTGCCAGGTTGATGATGCAGGTTCCGTGGAGCTGCTCCGGTGTCTCATCCAGATAGCGTACGCGGAAGGTAGCCTGGTCAAAAACGCCGTTTCGCTTCTGCTCATCGTTCAGATCCACACCGCGCTCCATTGCAGCTTTGAATGCCTCGTGCAGCTTTTTGATCATGCGGACTTTTTTGCGCAGTTTGTAACGTCCAACGGAAAGATAGATCTCTTTGGCAAGAATCTCATTTCTCTTTCTTGTCTCGTCCGTAATTTCTTTTGCTGTCAGGCCGGCATACTCTTTTTTGTACTCTGCCATCTTTGCATCATACGCCTGATTGTAGGCCGTATCGTTCATGGCAGCCTGTTTGTGTGCCTTGATTTTTTCCTCTTTTGCTTTCTGCAGAGCCTTGATCTCTCCATCCAGTCTGGAAATCTCGGCAGATGTCTCTTTGATTTTCGCTTTTTCTTTGGAAGTATCGAGTGTCTGCTTATAGTTGAAAAGTTCGGTTCTCTTTATTACAAGTTCCTTGATTTCAGCATCTGCTTTCTCACGCTCTTCCTCGCTCAGCGTCATTTTTTCTTCTTTTTCCTGCTCCAGCGCCTTCATTTTCAGGAATACTTCTGAACCATATTCCAGTTTGGAATACTCATTCAGTTTTTCCCAGGTGGATGCGATGGTCTTTTTCGCATAAGAGTTCAGCGGCACAACGGTATCGCTCAGCTCGGCATCGTTGAAAATGATATCTCCCTGGTCAATGAAGCCGTTGCTGTCCAGCATGCCCGCAAACGCTTTTGTAAATACGGATTTACCGGCGCCGGACTCTCCTACGATAGCAATGGACTCATTCTCGTAAATATCCAGCGTTACGCCCCGGATTGCCGTCAGGATACGGCCGCGGACACGGAATTTTACCTGTAAGTCCTTAATCGATAATAATACTTTTTTATCTTCCATGCGGCTTTCCTTCCTACATATGTGTTCTCGGGTCGGACGCATCTCCAAGGTTCTGTCCAACTACATATAATACTACGGTGATGATTGAAGCGACAACAACCGGGCTCCAGAACTCGAATCCCCATCGGTGTCAGCATGGCACCCTCAGCCTCATAGATCAGTCTTCCCAGAGACATGTCAGAAAGTCCCATACCGATGTAAGCCAGGAACACCTCGTAAGAGATGTAGGACGGAATCTCAGTTGCCGCCAGAGTAACAATGACAGATGTCATAAACGGGAGAATATTCTTCATCGCAATGCGGAAAATCGAAGTTCCAAGACATTTTGATGCCAGATTATACTCTCTGTCACGGATGATAACGACCTGCGTACGGATAAAGTACGCGATGGCAAGCCATCCGGTAACGGTCAGTGCAAATACCATGGTCCAGAAGCTCGGAGAAAAGATAAGCACCAGGACGGAGATCAGAAGTACATACGGAATATTTCCGATGATGTTGTAAACCTCCATCATGAAGACATCAACCTTCTTCGAAAATCCCCAGACAGATCCGACAATCACACCAATCGAAAGGTTGATGAGCGCACAGATAAATGCCAGGGAAACTGAAATTCTGGAACCAAACCAGACAGCATCAAAGGTCGACTGTCCGGAAGCACCGGATCCTAAAATCCAGTGAATATTGAATCCAAGCTGCTGCAATGCTTTGCTTGGAGACAGATGTTTTGTCGCGCCGTTCATCAGATTGGCGAAACGGTCGTACTCCACAAAGAGCGGATACACATACGTCATCAGCAGAATCACACCCAGGAGGCAAAGTACGGCAATATTGATTTTTTTCTTAAAAAATACGCGGAACACGGAATGCCAGTAGGAATATCTCGGAGCCGTAATTTTCTCAGACTCCAGAGAGCTGTTATCTACAGGAGAAAACAGTTCTTCCTCAGACAGACCGAATTTATCTAAATCATAATTCATAAGTCCCTACCTGTCTTTCGTTGAGAATGAGATTCGCGGATCCACCATGGACATCAAAACGTCGCCCAGGATGATGGAAATCACGGAGAGCACTGCGTAGAACAGTGTAACACCTACGATAACACCATTATCATATTTGCTGATTGCTTCGGTCAGCAGATTACCGGCACCAGGTACTACGTACACACGCTCGGTGATGATGGCTCCGGTCAGTGCGAACAGTACGCTCGCCGGAACACCCTGTACGATCGGAATCGCTGCGTTCTTCAAAATGTGTTTCGTAAAGATTTCTCCCTCTGTCAGTCCACCGGATCTTGCGAATTTTACGTAATCGGAGTTCATCTGGTCGATCATGTATCGACGCAGCCATTTCATCAGGTTTGCCACCTGCGGCAGTGCCAGAGAAACGATCGGCAGAATATACATCAGCTTGCTCTTCGAATCCATGTCAAAGGTGGTTGGCAGACCCATTTTTCCTCCGATTGCCTTAAACAGGAAGATATAGGCCAGTGAAGGTACTGCTATAATGAATACAATATAGATGGTTCCAAGCTGGTCAACCAGTTTGTCTTTCTTTCTCGCCATCAGAATGCCAAGCGGCACTGCGATGAGATAGGAAAGAATCACGGCAATGATACCGATCACAAAGGAATAGCCGATTTTTGATTTACCACTCTTAACTGTATCCACGTTGGTATAGTCATCTGTGAACCGATCGGAATGAACAGCGCTTGCATCCTGAGATTCGCTCATATACGTTGCGCTGTGCAGATCGTCTGCACTGTATTCCACCAGACCGCTTGGGTAGGTATCTCCGATTTTACGTAGGATCCCTGCGCGCGGGTCATGGTCAGTGCTACATCCACACCCTCATTTACGGAATAGGACTTTCCTAAATTTATGGTGATTATATTCTGATGGAAATATGGGAATTTTGAGTCAAAGTACATCAGGTACTTGTGTGTTGTGCCATTTCCCATGATGGCCGGTGAAAATTTCTTTCCCCCATATACCGGATCGTGTAAGGTAAATGTAATCCCCCTCTTACCTTCTACCTTTGCAGCATCGTGAATGCTGTCGATGTCAATCAAACCGGAAAAATATTTTCCGAGACGTGTTGCAAGCGGAATATCCCTGTATGCAAACAGCTGCTGCTGTCCGCCGTTGGCATATTTTTTCTTACCCATCATGATCGCATCGTATCTTCTTACGGTGTAACCTTTTGCTTTATAATAAGCTGTAAATTCCTTTACATATTCAGATACCAGTTCTGAATCCTGGTCTTTCGTTCTTCCGAATGCTACTGCTTTGGATCTCGTATCCTCGTCAATTTCGCCTTTTGCTTTGAGAGCGTTCAAATAATCTGCATAGGTTACATAATCAAGATATCCGTATGTCTCCCACTTCTGATATTTGTACACCTTTTTCTGGTTATTGCTCTGATGGGAATAGGTGGTATCCTGTGCGAAAATCAGATTTCGGTCCATCAGAGAATAGATCATAGTCATAACGCATCCAACGACGATTACTACGGAAACAAGGCCATGCAACAAACGCTTAAAAAGATATTTTGTCATATTCTCTCATTCCTTAACACAATATGACAGGGGAATGGCTTTTTTTGTCCCCATCCCCCTGCCGGTTTATTCATTGGCTTTCAACTGTTCTGGTCTTTCCAATTTTACCTTTTCCAAAATTAGAAGATACCGAAACATTTGGTCATGTATCCTTCGTAGTCCGGAAGCATGGTATCCAGATAAGAGCACGGATCACCAAAGTCCGGACCCCATCCGGAGACATCATATACGTCGTAGTTTTGTTCATAACCATAGTTTACATAGTATCCTGCATAGTACCATCCATCCAGGTCTACGGCATCAACCAGATTGATCACAACTTTTCCGCCAAGGGCAGCCTCTACTGATTTCTTGTAGGAGTTTGCTTTGTTGGTGTAAACTTCTACTGCAGACGGATATGGATACTCAATCTGGATCGGGTTGCTCTCATCGATGGTGATACCGTCTTCTGCGAGCTCCTCGATTGCGGTATTCAGTTCTTCTACTGCGTTTTCCGGATTGTACCATCCATCAAAACCATCGCTGGTCTTGTTTTCGGCATCCCATACTTTGATCTTCACGCCGTCGGCGTCGATCTGTTTCTGTACGATTTCACCATAGTAGGTGCCTGCCGGGAAGGTTGTGTCGGTTCCGTTGATCTGAATGGTAGTGTCTTTTGACAGGCTTACGAAATATCCCGGGGTAAAGGTATTTCTAAGGGAAGTATACTTCAGATCCTCGCCAACCTGCTGTGCATTGTAAGCGCCACGATCTGCTGCAAAGCTGATCGCTCTTCTGAAGTGAACGTTCTGCAGTGCTTTGTTTGTTCTCTGGATTTCTTCGTCAGACTTTGTACTCTTTGCTGTTGTTCCGTCGTTGGCATTTGCAGTCGCAGTACGGTTGATATTGTAGAATCCCATGAAGGAAGTAGCGTCGGTATCTGAAACTACTGCGTACTGGTCGTACAGACCTTCGGATTTTGCTGTCTCCATAGTGGAGGTGTTCAGGTTTACATAGTCAACGGTACCTGCTTTTGCATCTGTGTACATTTTGGTAACATCAGACTGGTCATTGAACAGCCAGGTCAGGGTTTTAATGTTTACGTTGTCTTTGTTCCAGTAAGAATCGCTCAGTTTAAATACGATGGTATTTTTCGCTGTAGCGTTGGTTACCAGGTACGGTCCGCAGTATGCGATGGAGTTGGAATCTTTTCCGTACTGATAATCTGCTGCGGAAGAATCGTACTCAGCACCGAATTTACCACCCTGGGACTGATAGTAGCTTCTGCTCATCGGCATGAAGATGGTGTAGCCCAGCATGGTCATGAAGTAGCTGCATGGCTCTTCCAGTGTGTACTCTACGGTATAGTCATCAACAGCTTTTACACCAACCTCGTCGAAATCGGTAACTTCACCGCTGATGTACTGGGATACGTTTTTGATCACGCCCTGTACCAGGTATTCCAGACCGCCCTGTGCATCACACATGTGCTGCATTCCGGCCACGAAGTCATCTGCTTTTACAGTATCCACTTCACGTCCCTGGGAATCGGTCCATTTTACATCTTTACGAAGGTGGAAGGTATAGGTCAGTCCGTCATCGGATACTTCATAGGATTCTGCCAGTGCCGGCTGCAGAGTTCCCTCTACATCGTACTCCATCAGTCCGTCATAGGTATTGATGATCGCATCGGTATCTGCCGCACGGGAAGTTGCAAGTCCGTCCCATGTTACCGGATCGCTCGCATACGGCATGGAGAAGCTGTCTTTTAAGGTGTAACCTTTTCCTGCCAGATATTCTTTTACCCAGCTCTCATAGGTTCCTGTTCCTTTAAGCTCATCCCATTTTGCTCTCATTTCGTTGTAATCTTCTGCCTTGATAAAGTCAGTTGTTACAACATACTGATGATAACGGTCTTTATCGCTTCCCCAAAGTGTATAGTCCTTGGTGCGCGGAGCCATTCTGTACATCGCGTACATACCACCTCTTGAGATGAGCGGGTACATCATGGCAGACTCCATCAGTTTTCCCTCGGCAACTGCCATCAGGGCATATCTCTCATCCACCGTTTCTGCTTCCTTTGCAGTAGCAAGTGCATCGTTGAAATCTCCCAGTGCCTCATTGTAGAGCTCTGTGCTGGTCTCGTCGTATCCTTCCGGCATTTCGGATTCCTCTGCCTCGGCTTCGCTCTCACTGCTTGCAGATGCGCTTGCATCACTTTCGGAAGATGCGCTGCTGCTTACGCTTACACTCTCATCTGCCGGATCAGAACTTCCGCTGCCGGAATTTCCGCAGGCAACCAGGCTTGCAGTCATACTCATAACAAGTAATGCGCTTACAATTTTTCTTTTCATAATTCTTCCTAACTCCTTTCATGGATTCGCGTTGTTTTTGCATCATCCGGACATTTGCCGGAACGGCTTCGCCATTCCACCGTTTTTCATTTTGGCACTTTACCACATTAAAACGAATAGTACAAAAAGGAGATGCGTCCAACAAGATTTGTTTTCTTCATCCCTCATGCCCGTACATTTGTCCGTTTGTCCAAAAACAACTGGGTTCATTATAACCAGAACTCGCTCCATTTGTCAATATCCGATGCAGGGGAAAAGTGTATAAACTGCATTTAAAGTCATCAAAATCCTCTATTTTTCTCTTTTTGGGTATTGTTCTGATGCCGTTTTTCTATTTTCCTGTATTCTTCGGTTTTATAATGAAAAAAAGATTACACAAATAATTGTTTCTTTCCATTTGCGTTCTGCAGCACTGTCTTTTTGTATTTGTTTCAGATTTTGCTCCGGGAAAGAATCCTGCTGGACGAAAAAACAGACTTCTGAAAATCACATTTCTTCTTATCTAAAAGCGTCATACTGTTTTTTACTTTCGTTTTTTACTTTCGTTTCCTTCTTTTACAAAGCAAAGCCTTCCATGAAGACCGCTCACACCGAAATCACTTTCTTGTTACTGTTCACTCCGTTCTCAGTAACACGCTTCGCGATGCACAGAATTTATGCTAACCGCATAAATTCGCGCTGTATGTCTCGGGATTTTGGCATATTCATGCCAAAACGCCTCGCGGGATAGTAGCGTGTGAACAGTAACACTTTCTTACTTTTTGTCTTCGACAGTCTCCGGACTATTGACATCAAAAAAAAATCCTGCTAATATTAATTTTAATAAGGAACCAGTGCAGTACACGGAAAACAGGCACCGCACGCGGCGTCTCTGATATCCTTGTCGGATACAGCAGACGCTTTTTTGCTTTTTTGCTTTCTTGTGTATCATCACTTCTGCATCCGTATCCGCACGAAAAGAAAAAAGGAGACTTCTTTTATGTATCTTTATAATTCTGCAACCCATAAAAAAGCTGAATTCCTGACACACACACCGGGCCGTGTAGAAATGTACACCTGCGGACCTACCGTTTATCATTTTGCGCACATCGGAAACCTGCGCAGTTATATTATGGAGGATGTCCTGGAAAAGGCACTCCGCTATGAAGGCTACGACGTCAACCGTGTCATGAATATCACCGATGTCGGCCATTTAAGCTCCGATGCGGACACCGGCGAGGACAAGATGGTCAAAGGTGCAAAGCGCGAGCACAAAACAGTCATGGAAATCGCACAGTATTACACCGATGCATTCTTTGCGGATTGCAAAAAGCTGAATATCAAGCGCCCGGATGTCGTACAGCCGGCAACGGGATGCATTGACGAATATATCAAAATCATCGAAAAGCTGATGGACACCGGCTACGCTTACTTTGCCGGCGGAAATGTTTACTTTGACACCAGCCGCCTCGATCACTACTACGTATTCAACGACCACGACGAGGATGACCTCGCGGTCGGTGTGCGTGAGGGCGTAGAGGAAGATACAAACAAACGCAACAAAAATGATTTCGTTCTCTGGTTTACGAAATCCAAATTTGAGAACCAGGCCTTGAAATGGGATTCCCCGTGGGGCGTCGGTTATCCGGGATGGCACATCGAGTGCTCCGGTATCTCCATGAAATACAATGGCGAATACCTTGACCTGCACTGCGGCGGCGTAGACAATGCATTCCCGCACCACACGAACGAGATCGCACAGTCCGAAAGCTATCTTGGCCACGCCTGGTGCCCGCAGTGGTTCCATGTACATCACCTGAATACATCGACTGGAAAGATGTCGAAATCGAAAGGTGAGTTTTTAACCGTTTCTCTTCTTGAGGAAAAAGGTTATGATCCTCTCGTCTACCGTTTCTTCTGCCTCCAGTCTCATTACCGTAAGGCGCTTGTCTTCACCTGGGAAAACCTGGACAACGCCAAAATTGCCTACGACAAGCTGATCGCCCGCATCGCCGCTTTAGACCCGAAAGACGGACCGGCCGAGGAAGCTTCTATGACTGCTTTAAAAGAGAAATTCCAGAAAGCGCTCGATGCCGACCTCAACACCTCGCTTGCCATCACAACGCTGTACGATGTGTTAAAAGCAGACATGCATGATGCTGCAAAGCTGGCGCTTCTCGACAGTTTCGATCAGGTACTCGGTCTTTCCCTTCTCGCTCATGCAGATGCGAAGAGAAAAGAGGCTGCAAAGACAACTTCTGCTTCCACCGCGTCCGGCTATCAGATTACCGGCGAAGGAGATCCGGAAATTGATGCTCTTGTTCTGAAACGATATGAGCAAAAAAAGCCAAAAACTTTGCAGAAGCAGATAAAATCCGCGATGACCTGAAAGCCAGGCATTGAAGTTGCTGATGTACGCGGCGGAGCCGTCTGGAAACGGATCTGAAAATCTTTTCGTAACCATACATTACAGGCAAAGAGAACTGTCCCAGGGCAGTTCTCTTTTTTGTGCTATTCTTTACCCAAAGGAAGTCAAACAGCAGTAACTTCTGCCGTTCTTGACAAGAAAAGGCGGACCCCTGTTTTCGGGCACCGCCTTTTCCTGTCACTTTTTGATTTTCTTTGATTCTCTTTATTTAATGATACGAACCTTTAATACACCATCAACTGCTTCGAGGGCTTTTACTATCTCCTCGGTTGCTTCGCTTTCCAGATCCATCATCGTGTAAGCGTAATCTCCTTTACCTTTGTTTGTCATATCGCTGATGTTGACATCCGCATTACCCATAACGGTTGTGAAGGCTCCCAGCATACCTGGGATATTCTTGTGGCAGATCGTCACACGGCCTGCGCCTGTGCATACGCCCATGCTGCAGTTCGGGAAGTTGACGGAGTTTTTGATGTTTCCGTTCTCCAGAAAATCGCGGATTTCCTTAACTGCCATTACAGCACAGTTATCCTCGGACTCTTTGGTGGATGCTCCAAGGTGCGGGGTAACGATCGTTCCTTCTGCGCCGACTACTCTCGGGTTTGCAAAGTCGGTTACGTATTTCTTCATCTTGCCGGCCTTTAAAGCCTCCAGAACGGCATCCTCGTCAACTAGAAGGTCTCTTGCATAGTTCAGAAGAACGACGCCGTCTTTCATCTCATCAATTGCTGCTTTGTTGATCATGCCCTTTGTGCTGTCCATCAGCGGCACATGGATAGTGATGTAATCGCAGGTGCGGTAGATATCTTCCACGTTCTGGATGTGATGAATGTCGCGGGACAGATTCCATGCTGCATCGACGGAGATGTATGGATCATATCCGTATACTTCCATGCCAAGGTGCGTCGCTGCATTTGCTACAAGCTGTCCGATCGCGCCAAGTCCGATGATACCGAGTTTCTTTCCGCTGATCTCACAGCCGGCAAATTTCTTTTTCTGTTTTTCTGCTGTCTTTGCGATGTCGCCGTCTTCTTTGTCGCTCTTCACCCATTCGATACCGCCTGCGATATCACGGGATGCCAGCAGCATGCCGGCAAGCACGAGCTCTTTGACACCGTTTGCATTGGCTCCCGGTGTGTTGAAGACCACGATACCCTGCTCTGCGCAGTCGGCAAGCGGAATGTTGTTGACACCGGCCCCTGCTCTTGCTACAGCGAGGAGGCTCTTCGGCAGCTCCATGCCGTGCATGGCTGCACTTCTGACGAGAACCGCATCGGCTCCCTCCAGACTCTCGGTCTGCTGATAGTTTTCATTAAAGTTTGCAAGGCCTACGCCTGCAATCGGATTTAAGCAATGATACTGAAACATTAGAGATTTTCCTCCTCGAACTTTTTCATGAAGGCTACGAGTGCTTCTACGCCTTTTTTCGGCATTGCATTGTAGATGCTTGCACGCATACCACCGACGGTACGATGGCCTTTCAGGTTTTCAAGTCCGGCTTCCTTGGACTCTTTGACGAATTTTGCATCCAGATCTGCATTTCCGGTGATAAACGGAACGTTCATCAGAGAACGGTCTTCCGGTACGACGGTTCCTTTGAAGAGCTTGCTCTGATCCAGGAAATCGTACAGAAGTTTTGCTTTTTCTTCGTTGCGCTGTTTCATAACTTCCAGGCCGCCCATTTTCTTCAGCCATTTGAATACCTTGCCGCACATATAGATGCAGTAGCAGTTCGGTGTATTGTACAGGGATCCTGCGTCTGCGTGTGTCTTGAATTTCATCATGGTCGGTGTTCCCGGCAGGACATCGTCGGTGATCAGATCGTCACGGATAATGGAGATCACCATGCCGGCAGGTCCGATGTTTTTCTGGACACCGCCGTAGATGATGCCGTAATCAGAGACATTGACAGGTTCGGAGAGGAAACAGGAGGAGACGTCTGCCACCAGGGTTTTGCCCTTGGTATTCGGCAGTTTTTTGTATTTGGTTCCGTAAATGGTGTTGTTTTCACAGATATAAACATAATCGGCATCCGGGCTGATGGCAAGATCGCTGCAGTCCGGGATGTAGGAAAATGTTTTGTCCTCAGAGGAGGCAATTTTGTTTGCCTTTCCGTATTTCTGTGCCTCTGCGTATGCTTTCTTTGCCCACTGGCCTGTTACGATGTAATCTGCGACACCGTTTTTCATCAGGTTCATCGGGATCATGGAAAACTGCAGCGATGCACCGCCCTGGAGAAACAGGACTTTGTAATTTGACGGGATTCCCATCAGGTCACGAAGGTCTGCTTCTGCCTCATCGATGATGTTCTGGAATACTTTGGAACGGTGGCTCATCTCCATGACGGACATGCCGCATCCGCGGTAATCCAGCATTTCCTCCTGGGCTTCTTTCAACACTTCCTCTGGCAGAACCGCCGGTCCTGCGGAAAAATTATAGACTCTGCTCATTTTTTTGTCCTCCTGTTTCTCTTACTGCTTTATATTACTTGGAAACCACCGTTTCTATACCGGTGGTTTCCATTGTAATCTTATGTATTTCCTTTGTATCTTTTCTTACAAGTCTGCAATTCATATGGTAATACGGTATTGCTTTACCACGTTGAAACTATGATACCCCTTTGTCAGAAATCTGTCAATCCTTTTCTTGCTCCTTTTTTGCCAGATCCTCCGCATCGAAAACATCCTCGATCGGTGCTCCGGCCGGAACCATCGGGAATACCTTCTCATCACAGTCAATCCACACATCGATCAGCGCCGGTTTTCCGCTCTCGATTGCTGCACGGATCGCCGGACCCATCTCCTCTTTTTTTGTCACACGGATTCCCTTTACACCGAGCGCCTCGGCAACCTTCACAAAGTCTGCCTGATCCTGCAGAACCGTGTTGGAATACCGCTTTCCGTAGAACAGAGTCTGCCACTGGCGCACCATACCGAGCACGTGGTTATTGACAACAACCTCAATGACCGGAATGTTATGTCTGGAAAGGGTTGCCAGCTCGTTCATGTTCATACGGAAGCAGCCGTCTCCTGCGATGTTGATGACAACCTTGTCCGGGCGTCCCATTTTTGCACCCATCGCTGCTCCAAGACCAAAGCCCATCGTTCCAAGACCGCCTGATGTCAGAAGCGTTCTCGGCTTCGTATAGCGGTAATACTGTGCCGCCCACATCTGGTGCTGGCCGACATCCGTTGTGATAATTGCCTGTCCGTCCGTTGCCTTATAGATCTCCTCGATCACATACGGTCCGGTAAGCCCCTCTTCATGCTTTAACGGGTATTTTTCTTTCATTTCCCTGGTCTTTGCAATCCACTCATCATGGTGCATCGGCTCCAGCTTCGCATTCAGCCGTTTTAAGACCTCTTTGACGTCTCCGATGATGCTCGACTCGACAACAACATTCTTGTTGATTTCTGCCGCATCTACATCGATCTGAACGATTTTCGCGTTGTTTGCAAATTTTGCGGCGTTTCCGGTGACACGATCGGAAAATCTTGCACCAAGCACGATCAGCAGGTCGCACTTCGTCACGCCATAGTTCGATGTTTTTGTTCCGTGCATACCGAGCATGCCGGTGTACAGCTTATCGGTTCCCGGAAAAGCGCCTTTTCCCATCAGGGTATCGCAGACCGGCGCCTGTATATGGTGTGCCAGTTCACGCACTTCCTCGGCCGCACCGGAGATGATGCTGCCGCCGCCCACGAAAATATACGGTTTTTTCGACTCCCGGATCAGAGATACAACGTGATCCAGTCCTTCTTCTGTGATTTTTTCGGTAGACGGTGCGATTGCTTCCGGTGTCTTTGGCTCATATTCATACGTTGCCGCCGTGACATCTTTCGTGATATCCACCAGAACCGGGCCCGGTCTTCCGCTCTTTGCAATCGAAAACGCACGGCGCAGCGTGTCTGCGAGAACCGTGATATCTTTTACGATCACGCTGTATTTTGTGATCGGCATTGCAACGCCTGCAATGTCAATCTCCTGAAAGCTGTCTTTTCCAAGCAGTGCCTTTCCTACGTTGCAGGTGATGGCTACCATCGGGGTAGAGTCCATGTAGGCAGTTGCAATTCCAGTGACAAGATTTGTCGCACCAGGGCCGCTTGTTGCCATACATACGCCTGTTTTTCCGGTCGCACGCGCATACCCGTCTGCCGCATGGGCAGCACCCTGCTCGTGGGAGGTCAGGATGTGGTGGATTTCCGGATGACGGTAAAGCTCATCATAGATATTCAAAATCGTTCCCCCCGGATAGCCGAACACGGTGTCCACGCCCTGCTCCTTCAGGCACTCAATAACAATCTGTGATCCAGTTAATTCCATGTCTGTATGATTCCTTCCTTATCTTTTGGCTTTGTGTATGAAATCAGCCATCCGATGAAAATGCACGTTCGGACGGCTGATATGATTTTTTTCTATTAGAACTCCAGAATGGCTCCCTTATTTGCGCTGGAAACCATCTTTGCGTAGCGTTTCAGATAGCCTGTGGTTACTTTCGGCTCTCTCGGAGTCCATGCAGCTTTTCTGCGTGCCAGCTCTTCATCCGATACGGCAAGCTCCAGCTTGTGCTCCGGAATATTGATGCGGATCAGGTCGCCTTCCTCAACGAGCGCGATCGGACCGCCTTCTGCTGCCTCAGGGCTGACATGGCCGATGGATGCACCGCGGGATGCGCCGGAGAAACGGCCGTCTGTAATCAGAGCTACGGAAGAGCCAAGTCCCATACCTGCAATCGCAGAGGTCGGATTCAGCATCTCACGCATACCAGGACCTCCCTTTGGTCCCTCATAACGGATGACAACAACGTCGCCTGCCACAATCTTGCCGCCGCGGATTGCCTCGATGGCATCCTCCTCACAGTCGAAGACTCTGGCCGGTCCTTCGTGAACCTGCATCTCCGGTACAACGGCAGAACGTTTGACGACTGCGGTATCCGGTGCCAGATTTCCTTTCAGGACAGCAATACCGCCGGTCTTGCTGTATGGATTTTCTACCGGACGGATGATCTCCGGGTTTTTGTTGACACAGCCTTTGATATTCTCGCCAACGGTCTTTCCGGTTGCGGTCATGCACTCGGTGTGCAGAAGTCCCAGTTTATTCAGCTCGTTCATAACGGCATAAACACCGCCGGCCTCGTTCAGCTCCTCGATGTAGTGGTATCCTGCCGGAGCCAGATGGCAGAGGTTCGGGGTCTTCTCACTGATGGCATTTGCCATCTCCGGATTCAGCTCTACGCCTGCCTCATGCGCGATGGCCGGCAGATGCAGCATACTGTTGGTGGAACATCCAAGTGCCATATCGACGGTCAGAGCATTTAAGAATGCTTCTTTTGTCATAATGTCTCTTGGACGGATATTCTGTTTTAACAGCTCCATAACCTGCATACCGGCTCTCTTGGCCAGGCGCAGACGCTCGGAATATACGGCCGGAATCGTTCCGTTTCCTTTCAAGCCCATGCCGAGAACCTCGGTCAGGCAGTTCATGCTGTTTGCAGTGTACATACCGGAGCAGGAACCACAGGTCGGGCATGCATTGCACTCAAAATCATAAACATCTTCCTCTGTCATAGTTCCGGCAGCGTAGGATCCAACCGCCTCGAACATGCTGGAAAGACTTCTCTTCTCACCTTTTACATGGCCGGCAAGCATCGGACCACCGCTGACAAATACGGTCGGAACATTGACTCTTGCTGCTGCCATCAAAAGGCCAGGTACGTTCTTATCACAGTTCGGGATACATACCAGTGCATCAAACTGGTGAGCCATTGCCATACACTCGGTGGAATCGGCGATCAGGTCACGGGTAACGAGGGAATATTTCATTCCGATGTGGCCCATGGCAATACCGTCACAGACTGCAATGGCCGGGAACACGATCGGTGTTCCGCCTGCCATGGCAACGCCCATTTTTACAGCTTCTGTAATTTTATCCAGGTTCATATGACCCGGTACGATCTCATTGTAGGAGCTTACGATTCCTACGAGCGGTTTTTTCATTTCTTCTTCGGTCAGACCCAGCGCACGCATCAGAGAACGCTGTGGCGCCTGTGCGATTCCTTTTTTTACAGCATCACTTCTCATGATTTTTTCCTCTTTTCTTATCTTACAGTTTTATGCCAGTGCTTTTACCAGCAGATCTCCCATTTCGGATGTAGATACCTGGGTACATCCCTCAGACATAATGTCTACGGTGCGGTATCCGTCTTTTAAAATTTTCTGTACAGCATTTTCGACTGCCTCTGCCTCCTGATCGAGATCCAGGGAATAGCGGAGCATCATGGCTGCGGACAGAACCGTTGCAATCGGGTTTGCGATGTTCTTTCCTGCGATGTCCGGTGCAGAGCCGTGGCTTGGCTCGTACAGACCAAATTTTGTCTCGTTCAGGCTGGCGGAAGAAAGCATTCCGATCGAGCCTGCTACCATACTTGCCTCATCGGAAAGAATATCTCCGAACATGTTCTCGGTCAGAACGACGTCAAACTGGCACGGATTGTGGACGATCTGCATCGCACAGTTGTCGACCAGCATATGCTCTAAGGTAACTTCCGGGTAATCTTTTGCAACATCCTCTACTACGGATCTCCACAGACGGGAGGAATCGAGAACGTTTGCTTTATCTACGCTCGTTACTTTTTTCTTTCTCTTCATGGCGATGTCGAATGCACGGATTGCAATGCGGCGGATTTCGGTCTCGCTGTAGGTCAGCGTATCGGTTGCTTTCCGGATGCCGTTTTCTTCTACAGTGCTGCGCTCTCCAAAGTACAGGCCGCCGGTCAGTTCACGCATAATCAGCATGTCGAAGCCCTCGCCGATGATCTCTTCTTTTAACGGGCAGGCATCTTTCAATTCCTGATACAGGTAAGCCGGACGCAGGTTTGCAAACAGGCCTAACGATTTCCGAATTTTTAAGAGTCCTGCCTCCGGGCGCTTGTCCGGGCTTAATTTGTACCATGGGGATGTTTTTGCATCTCCTCCGATGGAGCCCATCAGACAGCGTCGCATTTCTTTGCTTCTTCTATGGTTTCATCTGTCAGCGGCACGCCGTGCACATCAATGGAGCTCCGCCCAGCAGAAGGTTGGTATATTCAAACTTATGTCCATATTTCTCGCAGACAGCGTCCAGAACTTTTTTTGCTTCCTTTACAATTTCCGGTCCGATTCCGTCTCCGTGAATTAACCCAATACGGTATTCCATATCTTTCTCCCTCTTTTCTTCCGGCTGAAAAACCGTTCTATTTTCTCTGCGTCTATAGCATTTCTAAATTATACGCCATTTTTCCGCTAATTTCAACACGAAATTTCTTTGCATCGGACGAAACGCAATAATCTTTTTGCTTTTTTCCCATTTAAAAGAAAAATACGCGGCATTTTTCCCCGTTTTCGCCGTGTTCCGCCGAAGAAGTTTCGGGGCAGAAAAAACGCAGGCATTCGTTTTTTTGAATACCTGCGTTTTTCTTGCTTTTCGCCGTGTAAAATTATTTTTTCTTTTCTGTTTTTTCTTCAACGACTGCTGTCTCCGGTTTTTCAACCTCTGTAATGGCTGTTTTACGCATCGGGATACGGCAGTTTTTGTTGTTTCCGAACTCTACGATGACATCGTCGTCTGTGATATCGATCACTACGCCGTAGAAACCGCTTGTTGTGATGACTGCATCGCCGACTGCGAGGTCATTCAGCATTGCCTGAAGTTTTTTCTGCTCTTTTTTCTGCGGGCGGATCATTAAGAAATACATCATACCGAACATGATGACCAGCCACATAATTAACATACCAGTGCTCATCACACCGCTGCCTGCTGTTGTTGTTGCTAAAAACATTTTCTTTCCTCCTGTTATTCGAGAATACATCCCGTTCTTTCGACACACCTATCATAATACACAATCCGTAACCGATGGGCAAGTCTTTTTCGGATATTTTCCAAAGATTTCATACTTTCCCGCTTACTTTTTGTCGTATTCCTCAAATCCTGCGAGTTTTGCCCGTTTGTAGGAAGCAAAGCTGCCCTCGTCCAGTGCGGTCCGGATTTCTGTCATCATATTATTGTAGAAATACAGGTTGTGCAGAACACAGAGACGCATGCCGAGCATTTCTTTTGCTTTCAGCAGATGACGGATGTAGGCTCTGCTGTAATGACGGCACGCCGGGCACTGGCAGCCTTCCTCAATCGGACGCGGATCCAGCTCGTATTTCTGATTGAACAGGTTCATTTTTCCATGGTTTGTGTAAACGTGGCCGTGACGTCCGTTCCGGCTCGGGTATACGCAGTCGAAAAAATCGATGCCGCGCTCTACGCCCTCGAGGATATTTGCCGGCGTTCCAACGCCCATCAGATACGTCGGTTTGTCTTTCGGCAGGTACGGAACCACTTCGTCGAGAATATGGTACATCTCCTCGTGGCTCTCTCCTACTGCCAGACCGCCGACTGCATAGCCATCGAGATTCATCTCGGAAATCCGTTTTGCATGGTCAATGCGGATATCCTCATAAATCGCACCCTGGTTGATTCCGAACAGAAGCTGATGTTTGTTGATCGTGTCTTCCCGCTGGTTCAGCTCCTGCATCTTATTTTTGCATCGCTGCAGCCATCTCGCCGTGCGGTCGACAGAGTTCTGCACATAACGGCGCTCTGCCACACTCGACGGGCACTCGTCGAAAGCCATCGCGATGGTTGAAGCCAGGTTGGACTGGATCTGCATACTCTCCTCTGGTCCCATAAAGATCTTTCTTCCATCTACGTGCGAGTGGAAATAGACACCCTCCTCCTTGATTTTCCGAGGCCTGCCAGAGAAAACACCTGGAATCCGCCGGAATCGGTCAGGATCGGTTTGTCCCAGACCATGAATTTGTGGAGTCCGCCCATCTTCTTTACGACTTCATCTCCCGGGCGCACATGGAGGTGATACGTATTGGAAAGTTCTACCTGCGTGCCGATCTGCTGGAGATCTTCGGTGGAAACAGCTCCCTTGATTGCTGCTGCAGTTCCGACATTCATGAATACCGGCGTTTCGATATTGCCGTGCACGGTTTCCATATGGGCGCGCTTCGCTCTTCCTTCCATTTTCAGAATTTTATACATAACGCTTTTCATCCTTTCTCAATGATCCCTGCCTCCTGTTTTCATGCAGGGCATACTATTTTTAGTATACAGGCAAAATCTGTTTTTGACAATGCCTGAATTTTCTTTTTTCTCTCTTTTTTCTTTCCCGCTTTCTCCATTTTTCACAAGGACTTTATACTTTTTTCATAAGACATCGCCCTTTTTCCAATTGTATTCCTTATTTTTTGTCGTATAATGTGTTGAGATTGTTTCTTATTATAAAAGGAGTTTGATTCATGACTGATAAAAAATATACTCTCGGAATCGACATCGGTTCCACTACTGTTAAAATTGCGATCCTCGACGAAGAGAACCAGCTTCTCTTTGCCGATTACGAGCGCCATTTTGCAAACATCCAGGAAACACTTGCCCATCTGCTCGGGGAAGCCCACGAAAAACTGGGCGAACTGACCCTGCAGCCCGTCATCACCGGTTCCGGCGGACTCGCGCTTGCCAACCATCTTGGCATTCCGTTCACGCAGGAGGTTATCGCAGTTTCCACATCGTTAAAAGCACTGGCTCCGCAGACCGACGTTGCCATCGAGCTCGGCGGCGAGGATGCCAAAATCATCTATTTTGAAGGCGGCAATGTCGAACAGCGTATGAACGGTATCTGCGCCGGCGGTACCGGTTCGTTCATCGACCAGATGGCTTCTCTTCTGCAGACCGATGCAACCGGCCTGAATGAGTATGCGAAACATTACCAGGCCATCTACCCGATCGCTGCCCGCTGCGGTGTATTCGCAAAAACGGATATCCAGCCGCTCATCAACGACGGTGCAACAAAAGAGGATCTTGCCGCTTCTATTTTCCAGGCAGTCGTCAACCAGACCATTTCCGGTCTTGCCTGCGGTAAACCAATCCGCGGCCACGTTGCCTTCCTTGGCGGCCCGCTGCACTTCCTCTCGGAATTAAAGACAGCGTTCGTCCGCACCTTAAAGCTGGATGACGAGCACGCGATCGTGCCGGACAACTCTCATCTGTTTGCAGCCATCGGTTCTGCAATGAATGCAGATGGAAAGACCGAGGTTTCTCTTCTCGCGCTGAAAAAACGGCTCGAAGAAAAAGTAGCCATCGATTTTGAGGTTGCCCGTCTCGAACCGCTGTTTAAAGACAAGGAGGAGTACGATGCATTCTTGGCCCGCCAGAGCGTCAACAATGTTGTAACGGCTGATCTTTCCACTTACGAAGGAAACTGCTATCTCGGAATCGATGCCGGTTCCACAACCACAAAAGCCGCACTCGTTGGTGAGGATGGCGCTCTTCTGTATTCCTTCTACAGCAACAACCACGGAAATCCGCTCGGCACCTCGATCCGCGCGATCCAGGAAATCTACTCCAAACTGCCGGATTCCGCACAGATCGCCTGGTCCTGTTCCACCGGTTACGGCGAAGCACTCATCAAAGCTGCGCTGATGCTGGACGAGGGTGAGGTTGAAACGATTTCTCATTACTATGCCGCAGCATTCTTCGATCCGGAAGTCGACTGTATTCTCGACATCGGCGGTCAGGATATGAAATGTATCAAGATCAAAAACGGCACTGTAGACAGCGTACAGCTCAATGAAGCATGTTCCTCCGGCTGCGGTTCCTTTATCGAAACCTTCGCGCAGTCCCTGAACTACAGTGTACAGGATTTTGCACACGAAGCACTGTTCGCAAAACACCCGATCGATCTTGGTACCCGCTGTACCGTATTTATGAATTCCAAGGTAAAACAGGCACAGAAAGAAGGCGCATCCGTTGCTGATATTTCTGCCGGACTTGCCTGTTCCGTCATCAAAAACGCATTATATAAAGTAATTAAAGTTTCCGATGCCACCGAGCTGGGACGCCACATCGTCGTACAGGGCGGTACGTTCTACAACGATGCCGTTCTTCGAAGCTTTGAGCGGATCGCCAACTGCGAAGCCATCCGCCCGGACATCGCTGGCATTATGGGTGCGTTCGGTGCGGCGCTGATCGCAAGAGAGCGCTACTCCGCCGATCAGGAGACCACGATGCTCTCCATTGAAAAGATCAACGAGCTGAAATATTCGACCACGATGGCAAACTGTAAGGGATGTACGAACAGCTGCCGTCTGACCATCAACAAATTCTCCGGCGGCCGTCAGTACATCAGCGGAAACCGCTGCGAGCGCGGTATCGGAAAAGAGAAAAACAAAGATCATATTCCGAACCTGTTCGAATACAAATACAAACGGATCTTCGGCTACCAGCCGCTGCCGCAGGATGAAGCGATCCGCGGAGAGGTCGGCATTCCGAGAGTCCTCAATATGTTTGAGAATTATCCGTTCTGGTACACCTTCTTTACGCAGCTGAAATACCGCGTGGTACTCTCTCCGACCTCGAGCCGCAAGATCTACGAGCTCGGTATTGAGTCGATTCCAAGTGAATCCGAGTGCTATCCGGCCAAACTGGCGCACGGCCATGTGACCTGGCTCTTACGCCACGGTGTGAAGTTCATCTTCTACCCGTGTATCCCGTACGAGCGCACCGAGTTCCCGGAAGCCATCAACCACTACAACTGCCCGATCGTTACCTCGTATGCGGAAAATGTCAAAAACAACGTGGACGAGCTGCAGGACGATTCCATTACGTTCCGCAATCCGTTCCTTGCGTTTACGAGTGAAAAGGTGCTTGCCGATGGTCTTGTCAAAGAGTTCTCCGGTCTGCCGGAGGATGAAGTCCGTGCTGCTGTTCATGCCGGATGGGAAGAGCTTGGCGCTGCAAGACGCGATATGCAGAAAAAAGGCGAGGAAACGCTTCAGTATATGAAAGAAACCGGCCGCAGAGGCATCGTGCTTGCCGGCCGTCCGTACCACATCGATCCGGAAATCCATCACGGTATCCCGGATATGATCAACTCCTACGGACTGTGCGTGCTGACGGAGGACTCTGTTTCCCATCTGGCACCGCTCGAGCGTCCGCTCCGTGTCAATGACCAGTGGATGTACCACACCCGTCTGTATGCAGCTGCAAACTATGTAAAGACACGCGACGATCTTGACCTGATTCAGCTGAACTCGTTCGGCTGCGGTCTCGACGCCGTTACCACTGATGAGGTTTATGAGATTCTGACCAGAAGCGGCAAGATTTATACCTGCCTGAAGATCGATGAGGTCAACAACCTCGGCGCTGCCAGAATCCGTGTCCGCTCTCTGCTCGCTGCTCTGCGTGCACATGACCGGAAACAGGCGGTACGCGAGATTCTTCCGTCCTCGATCCAGAAACCGGTCTTCACGAAAGAAATGCGGAAAGACTACACCATCCTCTGCCCGCAGATGTCACCGATCCACTTCTCGATTCTGCAGCCGGCGTTCAACGCAGCCGGATACAATCTGGAAGTGCTTCCGAACGACAACAAAGAGGCGGTTGATGTCGGACTGAAATACGTCAACAACGATGCCTGCTATCCGTCTCTGATGGTAGTTGGACAGATTATGCAGGCGCTGCTCTCCGGCAAGTATGACCTGAACAAAGTAGCAGTCATCATGAGCCAGACCGGCGGCGGCTGCCGTGCTTCGAACTACATCGGATTTATCCGCCGTGCGCTGGAGAAGGCCGATATGACGCAGATTCCGGTCATCTCGATTAACTTGAGCGGTCTGGAGGAAAATCCGGGCTTCAAGATCACACCGGATCTTGCGATTCGTCTCTGCTATGCAGCAGAATTCGGCGATATCATGATGAAATGTATTTACCGGATGCGTCCTTATGAGCAGAAGAAGGGTACAACAGACCGGATTCATCAGAAATGGGAAAAGATCTGTATTGATTTTATTTCAGCAAAACGCTTAAGCCATACCCGCTTCAAACAGATCTGCCGCACGATGATTCGCGATTTCGACCACATTCCGATCACCGATGAAAAGAAACCGCGTGTCGGTATTGTCGGCGAGATTCTTGTTAAGTTCCTTCCGGCGGCTAACAACCATCTGGCGGAGCTGCTTGAGAGTGAAGGCGCGGAACCGGTTGTCCCGGATCTGATCGACTTCTTCTGTTACTGCTTCTACAATACGAACTTCAAGGTAGAGCACCTGGGATTCAAAAAAAGTTCTTCGATGTTGGGAAATACCGGTATTAAACTGATCAATTGGCTGCGCAGTGCGGCGGTTGCGGAGTTCAAGAAGAGTGAGCATTTTGATCCACCGGCCGATGTGCGGGATCTGGCAAAATATGCTTCCCCGATTGTATCCTGTGGTAACCAGACCGGTGAGGGATGGTTCCTGACGGGCGAGATGATGGAGCTGATTCACAGTGATGTTTACAACATCGTCTGTATCCAGCCGTTTGCATGCCTGCCGAACCACATTGTTGGTAAGGGTGTGATTAAGGCAATCCGTAAGGAGTATCCGAAGGCAAATATCGTGGCTGTCGACTACGATCCCGGTGCTTCGGAGGTGAATCAGCTGAACCGTATTAAACTGATGCTTTCTACTGCAAATAAGAATCTGAAGCAGGAATTGCGTGAAGAAAAAGACGTGTAAATTTACATAGTTTCAAGCAAAGCGGATATTCGCAATCCGCTTTGCTATTTGCTTGATTCAGTTAACCGAAAAGGCGGTCAGAGTCGAAAAACTCTGACCGCCTTTTCTATTGGTTTTAGCGGTAAATCCGCAGGATACGGAGAACCTTTACCAGTTTTGTTCCCATTGGCATGCGGCGCATTTCGGCCTCGGTTGTCCCGGTTACAACCACAAAAGCAATCAAATATACAACAATTGCAATCAGGATTGCGATCAGCATGCTGATGGATGGGCGTTTGGTGATGGCAAAAAGCCATAGTAAACAACCCAGGTTACGACGCCCATGATTGCAGCTGCAATCAATGGTTTTACGTAGGTGTTTTTGAATTCGTTGCGGAAATTCAAGTGTTTGCGGATTGATAGATTATTTAGTATGCACATGCTTAAGGAAAACAAGATTCCCGCAAAGACAACAGCATAGATATTTGTCTTCGGGAAGACTGTGAGAATCAAAGCCAGGATGGCAAGATCCATTCCAAGGGAAATGGCAGCGTTGTGCAGGGCTTTTTTCTGCTGGCCGATGGACTGCAGGACGCTGTTGGTAATGGTGGACAGTGCCGAAAACACAACTGAGACTGCACCCCATCATCAACAGTTTGCCGGAAAGGCTCGAGCTTGACGGGAACAGAACTCCTGTGATCGGGAATGCCAGGACGCCAAGACCGACAGCTGCCGGGATGGAGATGAACATCGTCAGACGGATCGTCTCAAGAATCTTGTCGTTTGCCTCATCGAGATCACCGGTCGCATAACACGAGGATACCTCCGGCATCATCGCGGATGCGGATGCACTTGCCATAGCAAGCGGGACGTTGATCAGGGTAACATAATAGTTGGAAAACTCTCCATATGCGGCATTCAGTGCTTTCTGATTCTCTCCGTGCCATCCGAGGATGGTGAAGAACAGGTAATTGTCCAGGTAAGCGTTGCAGTTATAAATAAAGGTCGTAAAGATAACCGGTGTTACCATCAGAAAAAGAACCTGAAAAATTTCGCGGTAGGATTCTTCGCGGTGGCGCGTGTCCTTTGCCACTTTCCGCAGAATGGTTTTCCGATTTACGCCATAGACAATCAACATGAAGCAGAGGCCTGCCAGGACACCGGCTCCTGTTCCGAGGGTTCCGCCGGCGGCACCGAATTTGGCATGTTCGGTATCGTTTGTCGCGAACTGCTGGATGAAGAACCAGGCGGCGCCAATACTGAATGCGGCGTTGAATACCTGCTCGATGATCTGTGAAATTGAGGTCGGCATCATCGTGCTGTGGGCCTGGAAATAGCCACGCAGAACGCCGAGAACAGCCGAGAAAAAGATCGTCGGCGCCAATACACGCAGGGCGAGGAGTGCATTCTGCTGGTTATACGGCAGAAGGAATTTCCCGCCAAAGAATGCCACCAGTGCAGCAACTCCACCTACGATCACGGCGTAAAGAAGGGCACCGTGGAACACGCGATGTGCATTTCGGTACTCTTTTAATGCCAGACGTTCGGATACGATTTTTGACACTGCCATCGGAATACTATAGGAGGAGATCAGAAGCAGAATCGTATACAGATTACTCGCCGTACTGTAATAGCCAAGTCCCTCATTTCCAATCGTTTCGCCGAGCGGTGACCGGTATAAAAGACCGATCACACGTGAGATAATCGTTGCCGCCATTAAAATAGAAGTATTTCTCAATAATGTATTTTTCTTTTTACTCATGCTTTTGCTCCCGTATTACATTTTCGATCTGCCAGTCAATCGGCGCAAGACCGTTTTCTTCCAGATATTCGTTTGTTCTGGAAAACGGATGGCTGCCGAAAAATCCACGGTATGCAGAGAGCGGACTCGGATGAGCGGACATCAGCACCAGATGCTTTGGATTGTGGATCATCTCTTTTTTCCGCTGCGCCGGACGGCCCCAGAGGATGAATACCATCGGGCGGTCCTGCCCGGCGAGCACTTTGATTGCCGCGTCCGTGAACTGCTCCCAGCCGATTTCCTTGTGGGAATTTGCCTGATGCGCACGCACAGTCAGCACCGTGTTCAGCATCAGAACACCCTGCCGTGCCCATTTTTCGAGATAACCGTTGTTCGGGATGTAGCATCCCAGATCGTCTTCGAGTTCCTTGTAAATATTGACCAGAGACGGCGGAATGTCTACTTCCGGTTTTACGGAAAAGCAGAGTCCGTGCGCCTGTCCCGGCTCGTGGTACGGATCCTGGCCTAAGATGACCACTTTGACCTGCTCGAGCGGGGTAAAGTGGAACGCATTGAAAATATCATCAGCCGGCGGGTAAATAGTGCGGGTTTTGTACTCCGCTCCCACCGTCTGAAACAGTTTTTTATAATAATCTTTGGAGAATTCTCCTTTCAGGGCATTGGCCCAGCTTCCGCTAAGAGGCGGCATATCGTTTTCTCCCTTCCTTTTACAGGCGGACCGGCACATTGCGGCCTGCCAGATATTCTTTGACTTCACGAATTTCCAGTTCTTTGTAGTGGAACAGAGATGCGGCAAGTGCGGCATCGGCTTTTCCTTCGGTTAAAGCGTCATAGAAATGCTCCAGCGTTCCTGCGCCGCCGGATGCGATGACCGGAATGCCGACACTTTCTGCGATGGTTCTTGTCAGCTCAATATCATACCCTGCCTTTGTTCCGTCACAGTCCATGCTGGTGAGCAGGATTTCTCCGGCGCCAAGGCTTTCTGCTTTTTTTGCCCACGCAACGCATCGATGCGACATCAATGCGGCCGCCGTTTTTATAGATATTCCAGCCGCTTCCGTCCGCTCTTTTCTTTGCATCGATCGCAACGACCACGCACTGGCTGCCGAATTTCTGTGCCGCGTCGTGGATGAGCTGCGGATTGTTGATGGCAGAGGAGTTGATCGAGATTTTATCGGCTCCTTCGCGGAGCAGCATCTTGAAATCATCCACGGTACGGATTCCGCCGCCAACGGTGAATGGAATAAAAACGTTTGCTGCTACTTTGCGTACCATATCAACGACGGTTCCTCTCTGATCGGAGGAAGCAGTGATGTCAAGAAAAACAACTTCATCGGCTCCTGCCTTGTCGTACGCTTTTGCGATCTCCACCGGGTCACCGGCATCTTTTAAATCGACGAAATTAACGCCTTTTACGACTCTTCCGTTTTTTACATCCAGGCATGGGATAATTCGTTTTGTAAACATCCGTCAGTCCTCCTCTCCAATTTCCGCAAAATTTTTCAGAATGGCAAGCCCAAGATCTGAGCTCTTTTCCGGGTGGAACTGGCAGGCGAACAGATTTTCTTTTTCCACAGATGCATGGATGTGTGTACTGTACTCTGTCGTTGCTTTTACAATTTCCTCCTCTTCTGCTTTCAGATAGTAGGAGTGGACAAAGTAAACATACGATTCCTGCGGGATGCCTTTGAATAAGCGTCCACCGTTCTGCAGATGGATGGAATTCCAGCCCATGTGCGGAATCTTTAAGCCCTCTTTGTCCGGAATCCGGAGAATTTCTCCTTTTAACAGACCAAGGCCTGCAACGCCCGGGCTCTCTTCGCTGCGTTCAAACAGGATCTGAAGTCCGAGGCAGATTCCAAGAAACGGAGTCCCTTTTTCTACGATTTCATGAATAACCGGCACCAGATGATAGCGGTTCAGATTTTCCATCGCATCTCCAAAGCTGCCGACACCCGGCAGAACGACGTGATCTGCGCGTTTTAACACGTCTGGATCCCTGGTCAGTACAACCTCTTTTCCAAGGCTTTGAAAGGCTTTTTCCACGCTTTTTATATTTCCGGCATCATAATCGATCAGTGCAATCATAGGTGGGTCCTCCTCGTTTGTTATTTCAGTCCACGCCCCCTGTCATTGGGGGCATCTCTGCTGTTCTTTTGCAAACAGTACACTTCATTCTAACATACCGTTTTCTAAAATTCAAATTTTGAAAGTTATAAAATTATACAAAAATGCAGAAATTCTTAAGATTTCTTTTACTCCCGCTCCTTTCTTTCTTTTTATACTGGACAAATGGCGGGCATCACGCTACAATAAGAGCGTTGCACTAAGAAACGATAACATTTTGTAAAAAACGAGAGGTGTATATGATTACCAAATATCTGATTGTATTTTTGATTTCCATGGTTCCGCTCATCGAGCTGCGTGGTGCGATTCCGTACGCGGTAGCTTTCCATATTCCGACGCTTCCGGCCTATCTGATCGCCGTCATCGGAAATATGCTTCCGGTTCCGGTTATTTTCCTGTTCGCTCGAAAGGTTCTTGTCTGGGGATGTGATAAAAAGTATATCGGAAAGTTCTTCACCTGGTGTCTGGAAAAAGGCGAAAAAGGCGGGGAAAAACTGAAAGCAAAAGCCGGCCGCGGACTTCCGCTCGCCCTGCTGCTCTTCGTCGGCATCCCGCTCCCGGGAACCGGCGCATGGACCGGCACACTGGCCGCAAGTATCCTCGATATGGACTTTAAGACCAGCGTTCTCGCCATCATGGGCGGTGTTCTCCTTGCAAGCGTCATCATGCTGCTTGCAAGTTCCGGCGTATTCGGGGCAATTGGGGCGCTTTTGGCGTAAACGGCTCTGCTTCCGTTTCAATTCCATAAAATTTGGCTTACAGCCGCACAGATTTGTTTTTCCGATCTGTGCGGCTGTTTTTGTATAACTTTTTTCTAACAGAAATTTTCCCTGCTGTTTCCTGTTCACGTTTTTCCGGATCGAATTCTGTTTCTTTTCTTCCAGTATTTTCTTGTACTATTTTCATTTTTCCTCTTGAACATTCGTTCGATTTGTGTTACACTTCTTTTATCGAACAGTTGTTCTTTTTATAAAATACCTGTTATCTTATTGTTTTACTTTTATTCGTATTCATTTGGACATAGAAAGGAATTTTTCTGCCATGCAGTTATCATCACAAACACTTTCTCTCTCCGAGAAGCTGAATCTTCTCGCTGACGCGGCCAAATACGACGTTGCGTGCACTTCCAGCGGTGTGAACCGTGCCGGAAAACAGGGACATCTCGGCAATTCGGTCTCCTGCGGTATCTGCCACAGCTTTTCTTCCGACGGACGCTGTATCTCTCTGTTGAAAATTCTGCAGAGCAACGACTGTATCTACGACTGTAAATACTGCGTCAACCGCGCCGGGAATGACCGGCAGCGCGCCACGTTTACACCGGAGGAGGTCTGTACACTCGTCACGGAATTTTATCGCCGAAACTATATTGAGGGACTCTTTTTAAGTTCCGCCGTCTGCAAAAATCCTGCCCATACGATGGAGCTCATGTACCGCACTCTGCATCTTTTACGTAATCGTTACCGCTTTAACGGCTACATCCACGTCAAAGCTATCCCGGGCGCACCCGCCGAGCTGATCGAAAAGACCGGCTATCTCGCCGACCGCATGAGCGTCAATCTGGAACTCCCGACCGGAGAAGGGCTGCAGAAACTGGCCCCGCAGAAGACACAGAAAGCGATTTTAAAACCCATGCGCCAGATCCAGTCCGGTATTGTAGATTACCGGCTGACCGCAGGGAAAAGCGCTTTTTTAGAGCGTTCCTCGGGAAACCGCTATCTCTCCCACTCCATTTTCGATACACGAAAGCAGATTTCCGCCTCCGCTGCCGATCTGGGCTGGATCTCTTCCTCCTCCGCGCGGTCACTGCCGGAAAAGGAACGCTCTGCTCCCTTCGTTCCTGCCGGCCAGAGCACGCAGATGATCATCGGTGCGACAAAGGAAAACGATTACCAGCTTCTCTCCACCTCACAGCTTCTCTACCAGCAGTATGACCTGAAGCGCGTCTTTTACTCCGCCTACATTCCGGTCAACGAGGATTCCGCCCTGCCCTCACGTGAAACCAAGCCGCCGCTTCTTCGGGAACACCGCCTTTATCAGGCAGACTGGCTGCTCCGCTTCTACGGTTTTCAGGCGGATGAACTGCTCGATGAAGCCCACCCGAACTTTCATGCACAGCTCGACCCGAAATGCGACTGGGCGCTGCGCCATATGGAGCTGTTTCCGGTGGAGATCAACACGGCTGAGTATGCCGACCTTCTGCGCGTTCCCGGCATCGGGCCGAAATCGGCCATGCGGATTGTAAAGAGCCGCAGAAGCTCCCATCTTTCCTTTGAGCATCTGAAAAAGATCGGTGTGGTGCTGAAACGCGCCAAATATTTTATCACCTGCGAGGGAAAAATGATGTATCACATGCGGCTGGAACAGCAGTTTCTGACCCGGCAGCTCACGGGAGAGGAAGCCGCCTCCAACTGGGAGGTTTCCCATCCGGAACAGTATCAGCAGCTTTCTCTGTTTGATGCTGCCGTACCTGGGCATATATAATCCCGGGCGTTCTTCTCACGGAAAAGCCTTTTTGCTGTATCTGCGCTTTTTGCAGAAGGCTGTTGTCTGTATCAATTGATTTCAGAAAGGATTTTATTATGACTGTTTACACCTGCAGCCCGGATCTTGCGTCGATCCTGACCTGCATCTATGAAGCCTGGAATTCCCGTCTCGGCTACCGCAATGTACGGCTGATGACGGAACCAGTCGGCAATCTGGAGCTGTTCTGCGATTACTGCCATGTTGAGCCGGACACAGAAAAAGCCGCCAGCGTCACGCGATCCATTCAAAAGAAGATCGGCGCAGCAGCCTGGCGGCTCGTCTATCTCTGTGCAATGTCCGAGAGAAGCGACGCTCCCGACGTCATTTATCGTTTTCTGCTCTACGGCTTTTCCTATGGAAAGGATACCCTGCATATGCTGCAGGAACCGGCGGTATTCCACGCTTTTGAAGTTTCCCGTCAGGTCACAAATGAAGCGCATTCGTTCCGGGAATTTATCCGTTTTGCAAATATTTCCTCCGGTTTTCCGATCCTGGTCTCGCATATTTCCCCGAAAGCCAATGTGCTGACCCTGGTCGCTCCCCATTTTTCTGACCGGCTCCCCTCAGAAAACTGGATGATTCTCGATGATAACCGGCAGCTTGCTGTCGTGCATCCCGCTGACCGGCCCTTTTATCTGACCCGTCTTTCTCCGGATGAAATAGAACGCCTTTCCCTCACGGAATCCACTTCGGACCCTTACGAAGAACTCTGGAAAGGATTTTTCACCGCAATTGCCATCAAAGAGCGTTCCAATCCCGACTGTCAGCGTACGCATCTGCCGCTCCACTACCGGGATCATATGCCGGAATTTAAAAATCTTTAGAGTCTTAGAATTTTTCCAGCTGTTCCATGTTCAGCACAAACACAGTACAGCCTCCTGTCTGGGTATCAATCGGAACAGAGTAATTTCCGCCCGGGCAGAAGTTTCCGCTTTCCATCGGGGTGGCCGCATAGGTAACTGTTTTCCGAAGCCCTGCTTCCTGTTTTAAGATCGCAAGCACAGCGTCGAGCTTATGATCATCGGTTCCGATCAGCAGTGTTGTGTTCTTCTCCTTCAGGAAACCGCCGGTCGTGGCAAGCTCCGTCACAAAAAAGCCTTTTTTGTTCAACTCGGCAATGGTGTCTGCCTCGTCCTCTTTCCGTAATACAGCAACAATTAACTTCATACAAATTCCTCCTCGCATCCTCCGGTCAAACGGATTCTGATTTTTGAAAAGTCAGCTGCTTATGCCGTATGGCACATTGCATTTTTCTGTTTTCACAGTAAAAATAGCATAATGTCACGGAAAAAGAAAGTCTTTTTTTACTTTTTCACTTCAAATCCGTATGACACGGTTCCATTTTCGAATACCGCGTCCACTTCGTAGATGTAGCCGGCCTCGGCTCCCGGAATGCTCCAGCTCTCCGCATGCTCCACAGAAACGCTTTCTCCCTCCGGGTAACCATTGCCAAAGTTCTGCCCCCGGTCTTCGGCCGGCCATCTTTCTGCTGTGACAGAATCCGGCTCCTCCGAGAAGACAAGCTCCAGATCGGTTTTTCCTTCGTCATTTGCTGTATGCAGATCACTCAGTTCCGTCCATTCCAGAATGAACGCACTGTCCGCAACGACGTTCTGACCATTGCCGTCCTCATCAACATAAGACCAGGTATAACCTCCCTGTGTTGCCATAGCTGTCACCTGGGCATTTGGCTGTGTGTAGCACAGATTCAGAAACGGAATTTCCGATGGATCCTTTTCCGGCAGAATCTGGGAAAGTTCCTCATCGAATTTTTCTGCATCCGCCTCCGTACCGCCGCTGATTCTCATAATACGGCTGATACCCGGATATTGTCCCGGATAGGAGTTCAGCATAATACCGTCGCCCTCCACTTGAAGAAAATCTCCTTTTTTGATCTCGGACGGATCAATAGCATTTCCATTTTCATCGTAAAGTGTGTCGGACGGTGTATGTGTCACATAGATGTTTCCGTGTTCCAGATCTCCCAGGTACCATAACCCGGAATCTTCTGCAAGAAATACGGCTTTCTGTACTTCTTCTGCCCTATTGCTGTCCGCTGCAGTACTTGCTGTATCTGCATTCAGATTTCGGTCCCGTTCCGTTTTCATATAGATTCCGCCTCCAATCAGCACGGCGGCAACTACAACACCGGTCACTCCAAAAATAACTGCGTTTTCTTTTTTCATAAGCGTATTCTTCCTTTCCTGTTGTTTTCCCGTTTTTTTACACGACTTGTTTTATCTTTCTGCAAGACATGCAAGAAACGGTTCCCCGTACTTTTCAAATTTGCTCTCGCCGACACCAGAGACCGCCAGCATTTCCTCTTTGTTGGACGGTTTCTCCATCGCCATCTGGATCAGTGTTTTATCCGAGAAGATAATATACGGAGGCACTTTATGCTCCTTTGCAAGCTCCATCCGGAGTGCCCGCAGTTTTTCGAATACCGCGGCCTCCTCGTTGGAAAGATCCTTTGCCGCTGCCGAGGTTTTTGTCTTTGTCTTCTCTTTTGCGGCTTTCGGAATCCGTTTTTCTTCTTTTGCCATCTTCATCAGCATCGTGCCGTCCTCATCCAGCAGCTCCGCCGCTTTTGGCAACAGGCGCACAATGCTGTATGTGTCGGCCGTTACATAGAGATATTCCCGGACCTGCAGTTCATTTAAGATCTGCCGCAGCCGGTAGACCGGCTCTTTTGCCAGTTCCCCGTAATGGGAGTTTTCATCCATGCGGTACTGGCGGATTTTCGCGGTATTCGCACCGTGCAGGGTATCGAGAATCACCGTCGTGCCGTAGCGCTGACGGCATTCCCGCACACAGCCAAGGATTGCCTTTGCCGCCGCTGTCACATCCACCGTTTCAAATTCCGAGAGGCAGTTGGAACAGTTTCCACAGTAATTGGAACCGTATTCCCCGAAATACCGCAGGATATAATCTCTGAGGCACTCATGGGTGAAACAGTAAAACGTCATTTTCTTCAGCCGTTCCTCCTCCCGCTGACGGATCAGCGCTGTCGTCTCGGGATCCTCACTCTCCTGCGCCATGTGTTCGATAAAAAACTGGTTTGTGATCACATCCTGTCCCGCATACAGCAGAATACATTCCGCCGGAAGGCCATCCCGTCCCGCACGGCCGGCCTCCTGGTAATAGCTTTCCATATTTTTCGGCATATTATAATGGATGACGTACCGCACATTCGATTTATCGATTCCCATACCAAAAGCGTTTGTCGCTACCATGATCTGCTTCCGGTCATAAATAAAATCTTCCTGGTTTTCCTTCCGTTCCAGGTCAGAGAGACCCGCATGGTATCTTGTGACAGAATATCCTTTCTGCTCGAGTTTCTCACAGACCTCCTCCACATTTTTTCTGGTCAGACAGTAAATAATTCCGCAGTCCGCCTCGTGCTCTGCAAGGAATGATTCCACGGCTGCGAATTTATCTTTCGGCTGCTGTACCGTAAATTTCAGATTTTTCCGGTCAAAGCCTGTGACCAGACGTACCGGATCACGCAAAGACAGCAGTGCTTCGATATCATCCCGTACCTCTTTTGTTGCCGTTGCCGTAAAGGCACCGATCACCGGCCGTGCGGGAAGCTGCTCGACAAACTCTGTGATTTTCAGGTAGCTTGGGCGGAAATCCTGACCCCACTGGGAAATACAGTGTGCCTCATCAACACTAATCATCGAAATTTCCATCGACTGCACCGCGCACAAAAATTCCGGTGTCAGAAGGCGTTCCGGGGCGACATAAATAATCTTGTACCGGCCCTCCATGGCAAAGCCGAGTGCCTTCCGGTACTGCGCCGCACTTAAGGAGCTGTTCAGAAACGCAGCGTGAATCCCCGCCTGGTTCAGGGTCGATACCTGATCCTTCATCAGAGAAATCAACGGTGATACCACCAGGGTAATTCCTGGCAGCAGAAGCGCCGGAATCTGATAACACAGCGATTTTCCTGCTCCGGTCGGCATGATGCCGAGCACGTCCTGTCCGTTCAGAAGCGCATCCACCAGCATCTCCTGCCCCTCCCGGAAGGAATCGTAACCGAAGTACTTTTTTAAAACCTCATATTTTGTCATCTTGTTTTTCTCTGCCCTTTCCATCCACTCTACCTCCATTGTGACATAGATTGCAGGTAAAGTCAAACAGATGTGTGCCGCATGTTTTCTTTCATCCATACATATATTGTCTCAAAAAGTCCTGGAGGGGGATTTTATGCGTTCTCTTTCACCCCTTTCCCGCCGGATCCTGAAAAAAGCCGGTATCGCCGCCGCTTTTTTCTGCTCCGCTTTTCTTTTTGGCTCTGTTCTGTCCCACTTTACCTGCCGTGCGCTCCGAAAGGCAGCCCCAGTTTTTCTCTCTGCTGCGTCGGAGACACCTGTTTCTTCCGTTTCGATGCCCGTCCTCTCCTCTGCTGCCGAAAACTGGGGGCTCTCCTTCCCGGAAAAGGGAAGACTCCCGTCGCAATGCTACATCCGAAGAGCTTGCCGCCTACAACGCCTGGTTTGCCGCTTCACCGGAAGAAAACATCATCTATCTGACGTTTGACTGCGGCTATGAAAACGGCAACACCCCGGCGATCCTTGACGCACTCCAGAAGCATCAGGCACCCGCGGCTTTCTTTGTTGTCGGCAATTTTCTCTCCGACCAGCCGGATCTTGTCAAACGCATGGCGGCAGAAGGCCATATCGTCGGAAACCACACCTGGTCGCACCCGGATATGTCCAAAATTTCCACGCAGGAAGCCTTCTCCGAAGAGCTGAACCGTGTTTCCGCTCTTTACCAGGAAACCACCAGCCAGGAAATGGTGAAATTTTACCGGCCTCCGCAGGGAAAATACAGCACGCAGAACCTGCAGATGGCAAAAGATCTCGGCTATCAGACTTTTTTCTGGAGTCTTGCTATGTAGACTGGTACCAGGATCAGCAGCCGACCCACGAGGAGGCTTTCAAAAAGTTGACCGGACGCATTCATCCCGGCGCCATCGTCCTGCTTCATAATACCTCATCCACCAACGCGGAGATTCTCGATGAGCTGCTGACAAAGTGGGAAGAAATGGGCTATTCTTTTGGCTCTCTTAACCAGCTCACCGTGAAATCTGCCTGAATACGTTTTCTCATGTTCCTCCCCTGCCTCCGTTTTTCCTCTGTTCCGACTTTTTTATGCTGCTCTCAAACCTGACTGCCCCTTCTTTTACTGTTTTCCAGAGCCGCAGCACACAAATCAGATTCGGCACCGCCATGCAGGCATTGGCAAGCTCTGCAAAGTTCCAGACGATTTCTGCCATACAGACACATCCTGCTGATGCTGCAAAGCAGAAGAAAACACGGTAAACCATTCCGAAACTCTCCTTTTTCACCAGCCAGACAAACGCCTGCTCCCCCTGGTAGGCCCAGCCCGCCATCGTTGCAAACGCGAACAGCAGAATCCCGATCGTAACAAGATAACCTCCCGCCGGTCCGAACACACTTTCAAATGCCCGGATTACCATCGCCGCGCCATCCGCTTTTTCCGCTTCCGCTGCCCGCTCTGCCGCACCGGTCACTCCGACGGCAAGACCGGTCACAAGGCAGATTACCATGGTATCAACAAACACACCGGTCATACTGATATATCCCTGCCGCACCGGATCGTCCGTCTGCGCCGCAGCGGCACTGATTCCGCCTGCTCCCAGCCCCGCTTCATTGGAAAACACACCGCGGGAAATCCCATACCGCAGAGCCGGCGGCAGCAGGGCAATTCCGGCTCCCACTGCGCCTCCCGATGCCGCCCGGAAAGAAAACGCATTCTGCACCATCTCAGACAGCGTTCGAGGTAGCTCTCCACCATGCAGACAGATCACAATTCCTGCCCCGCCCAGATAAAAAAGTGCCATACCCGGTACCAATACCTCCGCCGCTTTTGCAATGGAACGCAGTCCGCCTGTCACAACGAGCAGCAGAAGAATCGTCAGTACCAGTGCGCTTTTTTCTCTTTCCACGCCAAAGGTATCCTGCATCGCCAGCGCAATCGAGTTCGCCTGCGTCATATTTCCCATTCCGAGCGATACCAGAACGGCACTCCCGGAAAAAAATACAGCCAGCACCTTTGCCAGTTTTTCCTCTGGAAAGGCTCTCGTCAGCGTTACCATCGGACCACCGCAGTAGGTCCCGTCTTTCTTTTGCATCCGGTACTTCACAGAAAGAAAGCTCTCCGAAAATTTCAGTGCAAGCCCGATCACCGCTGCCAGCATCATCCACACCAGTGCTCCCGGACCGCCAAGTGCCATCGCCGAGGCAACGCCCACGATATTGCCTGTCCCGATCTCTGCTGCCAGTTCCGTCATCAACGATGCGAACGGCGAAACACCTGCTTCTGTTGGTTCCCCGGTGCGCCTCGCTCTGCGGCCAAACGCTGTCCGAAGTGCAAAAACCAGACGGCGAACCGGCAGCGCACGAAGCTGGATCATCAGAAAAATGCCTGTCCCAAGCAGCAGAAAAAGAAGCGGCGGCCCCCAGGCGATTTCATTCGCCTTTTTTAGAAATGCATGGATTTTTTCCAGATTGTCTGCACTCATTTTCCTTCCCCGTACATCACAACGTTTTCTTTGCACTTTATGCAGAGCTGTGCAAAAAAAAGAACCCGACAGCGGCCTGCAGCCCCGTCCGGTTCTTTCTGTGTTCATCCTATTTTACTGTATTCTGCTTTCGCCCGTTCTCAGGATTCCTGCTCTTTTAAATCGTCCGCCACCAGAACGCCCGCTTTGAAGCCCATCAGCATCATCTCGAGCATTTCCGCATCGTAATTGCGGTATTTCAAGTAATAAAACAGGGAATCCAGATAGTTCAAGAAGCCCTTTTTCGTTTCCGGGCTTAAAATCACTCGTTTTCCGTCACCCATCAGATACTTTGCAATGCGGGAAAAGACAAATTTTTCATTCAGAAATGCCATCGCATCCGATGTCTCATCCTCCACCAGAATCTGGATCGGTTTTCTCCGCAGCAGCCAGTATGTCTCATAGGAGATTACTTTCAGCGAATTGATATGTTTCGCCTGGTGAAAATGTTTCAGGCGGGAAATATCCGTGAAATAGTCCAGCACCGCATGGCTTAACAGCGATTCACTGATCTGGATTTTCTCGCGAATGCCGAGACTTTTGGCAAATTCCTCGATCTCTTCATAAAAAACGGCATAACGGCTCTGAATCACTTCCTCAGAAAATTCTTCCAGGAGTCCGTCGTAGTTTGTATATATTTTTTCTATTGTATTCATTTTTCCTCCCCGGGCAGATTCAGAATTTCATAACAGAGTTTCGTCCGGACAAAGTCGGTATATTCGGTCATCTCGCGCTTTTCCATCGTTCCATAGCGGATCGGCGAAGTATTTCCCATCAGATGTTTTCGGATTTTTCCGGCTTTGACTGCCGCCATCATATTCTCCGCAGAGTCCTCTGCTGCATGAGAGAAGCCCATGCGGCCCGTGTTTCTTCCATCCATTTTTTATCCTTTCCCATGTCTAAAAAGCAGTTTTATTCTTTCAGTATGCTCCAGACGGCATCATCCATCGTATGAATTTCGTTCAGATCGCGTTTTTCCACCGCTGCCTTGACCTGCGGTTTTAATTCACGCTTGCGCACGATCGTTTCCTTGCTCTGGAACTTCTCATCCGGCACAACCTGGAGACGGCGGTAGAACGATCCCATCTCATCTCCCATGCCCGCCAGACGGTTCAGCAGCTCGGAAAACTCTGTCAGCATGGCGTTTCCCTTGCGCCGCGGATAAAGAATGCTGTGGTCAATCTCTCCCCAGCCCTCCTCGAACAGCGTCTTAATCTGAATTTCAATGTAGACGCCGCGGTAAACGACAATGTAATGCACCGCACGGTAATGTTTCCGGTCCAGAATGTTCTCCTCCGGAATCCAGTTCATATAGATGTCGGCGTAATCGCCAAGTCTTGTATGGACTTTCGGCGGCTCTGCCATATAGCCCGACGCATTTTTGTCGTAGTCACGGCCGTAATCACGGATGTATTTTTCCGGATCGTTTTTAAACCAGTGGGTAATATATTTATGGAAGTTTACCCAGTCCTCCCGATACAGCAAAAGTCCCCGGATTCCGATCAGGTCTGTCACATAACGCATATAGTTTGTCGCATCCATTTTCCGGTATTTTGCATAATTTTCCAGACGCTTGCGCACCAGCTTTTCCACCAGATGTTCGGTGTCCTTCAGGCGGCTGTGGTACGACTGCAGTCCGATCTCTTTTTCCTTGTCCTGCAGAAATTCTGCCACAAATTCTTTTCGGATCTTTTCCAGCGTCGGCCGGCGCCGTTCATAATCATCCGCAATTTCCAGCAGTTCTTCCCAGGAAATATCTGCTTCTTCAAATTCCTGCGGCAGAATTCCAAATTTCTGCAGAAACTCGTCCTTTGTCAGATACACGTAAATTCCTCGCTCTCTTTGTCAATTCAACGTACAGGTTTCTTTTTTTTCAGAACGCACCCCGGAGAAACCCGGCCCCGCTGCGTTCTGACGCACCGGAGAGATTATAGCACATTCATCCCCGCTTCACAAGTAAAATCTTTATTTAAGAATGCACATTTCCACTTTAATCTTTCTGCCAATTTCTTAAACTTTCCTTAAGCTGTCTTGATGTTTCACCTGCTCCATGGTAAGATAATCGTGACTTGGCAGAATTGTCTGCTGTTTACACTTACATTAAGAGGGAGGTCTTTTTATGTGGACACGAGAGCAACTGAAAACCCGCGGAAAAGCCGCATTTTTACGCAATTACTGGATCTGTGTGGTAGCAGCCCTGATTCTGACGCTGCTGGTCGGAAGCGGTACTTCCAATTCCGGAAATTCCAATAATGGAAATCAGCACAATACGTCCAGTATATCCGGATTTACCATTTCTTCCGATAACCTTAATGTTGCATCTTTTGCTGAAAGATTCACCCCGCTTGGTCCGGTTAAATTTGTTTTTTCTGTTTTCGGTGGTATTGTGCTTCTTATCATCGGACTTGCATTTATTCTCATCGACATTTTTATCCTGGCTCCCTTCGAAGTCGGAGGCGCAAGGTTTTTCATCGAAAACTCAATGGAAAAAGCGGGACTTGGCTATATGCTGTCTGGATTCCAGAATGGCACCTACGGAAAAACAGTCTGGACTCTGTTTTTGATGAAGCTTTACACTTTCCTCTGGTCGCTGCTTCTTATTATTCCTGGAATTGTAAAATCTTATGAATACCGTATGGTACCGTATCTTTTAGCCGACTGCCCGGATCTTTCCACAGAGGACGCATTTCGGATCAGCCGTGAAATGATGGATGGCGAAAAAATGAATGCCTTCATCCTGGATCTTTCCTTTATCGGATGGAAGATTCTCTCTTCCATCACCTGCGGTCTTGTCGGTCTCTTCTATGCGAATCCGTATGAGTACGCAACCGATGCCGAACTGTTTCTGGTTCTGAAACAGAATTACTTCTCTGGCCGCAGTTACAGCAATACGTATCAGACTTACTAAATGGGATCAAAAAATCAGGTGCTTCTCTTTTTGGGAAACACCTGATTTTTTATAATCTCTTACTTTTTCTGTATCTCGTTTAGATATAATCTTTCATTTCAAAATACCGCATCAGAATATCTGTGCAGTTCTCGATGCCAAGATCCGATGTATTCAGGATCATATGATAGTTATTCACATCTCCCCATGTTTTTCCGGTATTCTTGTAATAATACTCGGCACGCTGCTTATCGGTCTCTTCCAGCATCACCTCAGCAGCTTCTCTTGTCAGAGAAAACAACTTCATGATACGATTGATGCGATCCTCTTTGTCCGCGCAAACGTAAATATTAATGACGTTGCTCTTATTTTTCAGAAACTCCGAAGCGCACCGTCCAATAATAATACACGGCTGTTTTGCCAGTTCGCAGATCGCATCCGCCTCAGATTCAAAGGCATTTTCACGCATGCCGTGCTCTACATCGTCCTTATCATATACCGGGATATGCAGTCTCTCGGAAAGTTCTTTTGCAATAATACTCGCCCCTGTGCCAAACCGGCGGCTCATCGTAATAACTAAGTTCATTTGCCACTTCCTCCTTCGCACTTCTCATAACGCAAACAAACGCCTTATGACAAATCAAAAAATTTTTCTTTCGCTGTCTTTCATTATAACAAACCCCCACCGAAAACTCAAGGTTTTTCGACAGGGGTATTGGCGTGCTATGCGATTGTGATTTCTTCTATTTTCTTCTTTCCAAAATGGTTAAACAGCGCGATCACTCTTCCCGTGCAGACCATGGCTACAACAGTGCCGATTCCGATTCCCACCGGTCGTCCTGCACCGATCATTCCGATAGCAAGGGCAAGGACAAGAAGCCGGCTTCCCATCTGTTCAGGTACCGGGAGAACCCGGTCAAAGATGGTAATAAAGGCGCTGGTCAGGTAGCTGGCCGCAACCTGTAAGAGCTGGAACGGTGGAAATTTTCCTTTCAGCAGCACAATCCGTAATACGATAAAGATCAGATACGCCACAAAGACTGCCGTTCCTGTTTCATAGCCAAAAATCTGTGCCACAGCGTACGGAATGGAGATGATGGGCGACACGCCGAGGTTCGTCTTTGTTTTCAATGTGATGCCAAGTGCCAGCACAATAATTCCAACCAGATAAAGCGCAATACGCAGCATCTATTTCTTTTGCTTTTCCTGCATGATTTTTCTTCCTCTTCTATTCCTGTTCTTCTTCCAGTACACATCCTTCCGGCGCGTAAGTCTCAAACAGCCAGTCCTCGAGCGCATTCAGGTTATCGTCGGAATGCTCAACCTCGCGTGCGTAACGCCAGGAAAGCTCCTCAACGTCATGCATGGAAAGTGTTTTTCCGTTTTCCAGCCACCGCGCAAGCAGGATTTCCTGGATCCAGCGAACGGAGAAAAGGGCAAGTTCCATTTTGGAACAGACCATATCATCGTAGACGGCACCGCAGAAATAGGTGTAGACGAAGAACATCAGAAGCTGCTCGCCTATGTTTTCCCACTCGGCACGACGGCTGCTTTTCGCTCCAAAGGTGCGGTGGAATTCTTCACAGATAGCCTGGTAAGCAGATTCGCCATTCTGGTACAGCACTTTTTCTGTACCGTCAAGCACCTCATCCCATTCCGGGCGCAGGCGCTCGAGGCTTCGGAGAACAGCCAGTTCTTTTCTCTGACGTTCCCATACGTGGAATCCCGCAGCGTCCACACCTTTTTGGGCCAGACTTTCCGCCGCGCACTCGCTTAGGGTTCCCTCTTCCAAATGCTTCTCATATTTCCGAAGCAGATCATCAATATCGTATTCCCGCTGTTCTTCCATGCAGATCTGATACTGTTCGGCAAGCTGTTCCGCCGCCCTCATGCGCTCCTGCAGCGGCATCGTACGGTTCTGCAGAATTTTGAACAGAACATCTCTGGTATCTTCCAGCTGCGAGAACATCATGAAATCGAACTCTTCGAAATCATCCTCCTCGTCGGTCTCCTCCGCAAGGAAGCGCACCGGCTCCTGGCAGGACAGAATGATTCGCGCCGCCTCCGGGCAGGAAAGGGACAGGGAAAGCTCCCGCAGTCCCTCATATTCTTCCGTATGTCTCGGGTACAGACGGCACGTATCGCAAAGCGCATCCGGGCCCAGTGCCTTGTAGAGGTCACAGAGATTCTCATCATTCAAAAAAGCACAGCGGCGGTTCTTCTGATAGAAACACTCCTCTTCCCAGTCGATGGAATTGCGCAGACGTTTTCCAAACTCGCCCTGCTCCTTTCCGTACCGCTCCAGAGAATCCTCGTCGATCACAATCTGCCAGCCGGCGCAGCAGGTATCCGGACAATCTCCTGCTGTGCATGTAAACTGATCGTAAAAATGTGGTTTCAAATATCTCATGTTTTTTACTTTCCTTCTTTATATTTCTGTACGATCCACGCACCGGCCTCACCAACCGGCATACCGCTTTTTTCAGCAATGAGTGCGGCACTCTCGTACTCCGGGTAAACTTTTTCTATCTCTCCATGACGGCAGATCTTGACAGCGGCATCCCCGTATTCGGTCGTGATCGTTGCAAATTCGCGTTTCATCACGGTACGCTCCATCTGGCAGCGACGGATTCCGATCGTGGTTGTCTCCGTGAAAATAATATTCTCCAGTGTTTCCCGCTTTTCTTCCTCGCAGATCACATCCAGCTGATATGCCGGACGGTTTTTCTTCATATAGACCGGAATATAATGAACATCCCTTGCACCTGCCTGCAGCAGTTTTCCCATACAGTAGCCAAGCGTCTCACCGGTGCAGTCGTCGATATTGCATTCCAGCTTCCAGATCGTATCTTTTTCGTCATTTTCCTCGGTTTCCAGCATCATAGCCCGTAAAAGTGACGGCCGCTCATACGTCCGTTTTCCGGCTCCAAGACCTGTTTTCGTGCATTTAAATGAGGACGGAAGTTTCTCTTTTGTTCGGATAGCAGCAACAATAGCTGCACCGGTCGGTGTAACAAGCTCGCCCTTGATTCCGGTCGGAATAAGCGTCAGGCCGTGCGTCTGCACGATATTTAAAACGGCCGGTACCGGAACCGGGATCAGTCCATGCTGGCATCGGATAAAACCGCTTCCCTCGCAGAGCCCCGTCACAATCACCTCGTCCGGCGCCAGGTTGTCCAGGCAGACGGCGGCGGCAACAATATCTACGATGGAATCGACCGCTCCTACCTCGTGAAAATGCACCTGATCGAGCGGCACACCGTGCGCTTTTGCTTCTGCTTCTGCAAGAATCTGGAAAATCCGCTCTGCCAGAGCTCTCGCTCCCGGTGTCAGATCACCGCGGCGGATAATGGTAAGAATTTCCGGCAGGCCGCGGTGCTCATGATGGTGATGATGCTCTCCTGCGTGCGCATGGTCATGGCTGTATGCATGGTCATGTGTGTGTGTATGGTTATGATCGTGCGGATGCTCCTGATTGTGGTCATGGTCATGCGTGTGTTCCTGTTCATGTGCAGGATGCTCCTCTCCATGTCCATGCGCTTTCGCCATATCCCCATGCAGATACGCCATATCATGATCGTGGTTCTCATGCTCCGCATCCAGAATGACATTGAAGTCGCAGGCATCCAGCCCCGATTTTTTCACTCTCGTAACGGCAGTTTGTATCCCGGCAGCTGAAGGCTTTCCAGTGCCTTCTCCAGTACCTCCTGGTCTGCTCCCAGATCGAGCAGAGCTGCAACGGTCATATCCCCGCTGATTCCGCTCCCGCACTCCAGATATAAACTTTTACTCATCTTTATGCACTCCCATTCTGTTAATCTGTGTTGCAATATATCCGGCCCCATAACCGTTGTCGATGTTTACGACAGCAATTCCGTTCGCACAGGAATTAATCATCGTAAGCAGCGCCGAAAGACCGTTCATGCTGGCCCCGTAGCCCACAGAGGTCGGAACTGCGATGACCGGCTTATCCACCAGGCCGCCGAGCACGCTTGCCAGCGCTCCTTCCATACCGGCAACGGCTACAACGCAGTTGGCACTCTGAATCGTATCGAGGCGTGACAGCAGACGGTGGATACCACTCACGCCGACATCATAAATTCGCTCGACGTTTGCTCCGAAGTATTCTGCCGTCTGCGCCGCTTCCTCAGCAACGGAAATGTCTGCGGTTCCCGCCGTACAGACAGCAATTTTGCCGATTCGCTTTTTGTCTTTCTTCTCTATTTTTAAAATATGCGACAGCGGATCATAAACCACTTCCGGGAACTTTTCCCGGATCAGCTCATACTGGTGCTCACTGGCTCTCGTTCCGAAAACCTCGCCGTCCTGCTCATACAGGCGCGTAAAAATCTTCAGCAGATGTTCATCCGCCTTCCGCGCACAGAAAATCACCTCCGGAAACCCGCTTCGGATTTCACGATGCGTGTCAAGCTTCGCATATCCCATCTCCTCGAACGGCTCTTTTTTGAAATATTTTTCTGCCTCTTCGATGGAGATTTCGTTGTTTTTTACTTTTTCCAGTACCTCTCTTGCCTCCAAAACATTTCACCTCGTTTTCGTTTTTCAACTCTTTTCTTTCGTACCCACTACGGTACAACATAAAAAGAAAGCTGAAACCTCTGCTCTGCCAGAACCTTCTCTTTTCTGACACGGCAAATCTCCAGCTTTCTTTATTTTAAACTATGAAGTGCACTTTAAGTCAAGCAGATTCTATACACAAGTATACCGTTCTTTTCCGGTTCCCGCAATCCCTCTTTTAGAAGAACCCCTTTACCTTTTTTAACGTAAGAATCCCCGCTGATGCCGCCTCAAATGCCGCACCGCCGGGGATTCTGTAAGTTTAACTGTATTCCGCTGCTTTATTTCCCTGCTTCTCTTTTCTTATCCAGTTTTACATTGCGGAAGTACAGCACCATATCTACGGTGATCTCTGCAATGTTCAGGAAATAGAAAGCCCATGCAAGGAAAAAGATCCAGTCTTTGTCCGGGTTGTTCATATAGCTGATAAATTTGTTGGCAATACCGAAAATATATCCGATCCAGATGAACACCTCAAAGTAAAGGCTCTTTCCTTTTGCTGTTCTTGAAGTCCAGGATTTATAAATGGACAGCGGCCAGGACAGGCCAAAGCACAGGATCATCAGTGCTTCCAGTAAGTGGCTTATCATTTCTACAGTCATGTTTTTCTTCCTCTTTCATTTCTTTTTCTGCCGAAAGTCGCTTGCAAGTGTTAATGCCCTGATGTCTTTTCAGCTTGAGACCTGTCTGAAATAATCAGACGGGTCTATGGTCTCTCTTGTATTTCGTCGTTACAAATGTAACCTTTAGTCTTCTTTATGCGCTTCTAAATACTCTTTTCTTCCCATCTCATACAGGTTATTTCCCTCACAGTCGATGATAACGAAAAGTGGCATATCCTCTACTTCCAGACGACGAAGTGCCTCTGCACCGAGATCTTCGTATGCGATCAGCTCTGCTTTTTTGATGCATTTTGCAAGCAGTGCGCCGGCTCCGCCGATGGCTCCGAAGTATACGCCATGATATTTCTTCATGGCTTCTACAACTTCCGGAAGACGTGCGCCCTTACCGATCATTCCTCTTGCGCCTACGGACATCATGGTCGGAGCATACGCATCCATACGGCCGCTGGTGGTAGGACCTGCAGATCCGATGACCTGGCCTGGTTTTGCAGGGGTCGGTCCTACGTAGTAAATCGTAGCGTCTGTCGGATCAAACGGGATTTTTTCTCCTCTTGCGAGCGCTTCACACATTCTCTTATGTCCGGCGTCACGGGAAGTATAGATAGTTCCGGTCAGATATACGGTATCTCCGGCATGCAGTGTTTTTGCCAGTTCTTCTGTTAAAGGCAGCTGAATATGTTTTTCCATGATCAGATCACCTCCGTTTTATGACGGGTAACATGGCAGTTGATGTTGACTGCACACGGCATTCCCGCGATATGAGTCGGCATTGTCTCGATGTTGAGGCCGATGGCTGTGGTTTTTCCGCCGAAGCCCTGCGGTCCGATGCCGAGTTTGTTGACTTTCTCCAGCATTTCTTTTTCCAGATCTGCGTAGAACGGATCCGGGTTCTCGGAATCGATCGGGCGCATCAGTGCTTTTTTCGCAAGCAGTGCACATTTATCGAAGGTTCCACCGATACCAACGCCGACTACCATAGGCGGGCATGGGTTCGGGCCTGCTGTCTCAACAACTTCCAGGATGAAATCCTTGATTCCCTGAAGACCTGCGGACGGTTTGAACATACGGATCATACTCATATTTTCGCTTCCGAAGCCTTTCGGGCCTACGGTAACTTTGATCTGCTCGCCAGGAACGATCTCGGTGTAGAGCATAGCCGGTGTATTGTCGCCGGTGTTTCCTCTTCTGACCGGATCTTTGACAACGGATTTTCTTAAGTATCCTTTGTCATATCCTCTTCTGACACCTTCGTTGACTGCCTCTGCAAGATCCCCTCCTGCAATGTGCACATCCTGTCCGATTTCCAGGAAAACACATGCCATTCCGGTATCCTGGCAGATCGGCACGTTCTGTGCGTCTGCGATCTCATAGTTTTCTACGATTTTGTCCAGAACACCTTTTGCAATCTCGCCATCCTCGCAGGCACGGCAGCCTGTGATGGCACATTTTACGTCTTCCGGAAGATGGTAGTTTGCTTCGATACAAAGTTTCTCTACCACATCCGTAATGGTACTAGCCTGAATTTCACGCATGGGATTCTCCACCTTTCTTTCCTTGCTATTTTATCATACCGATCATCCAATGGATTTTCAGCACGGAAAGCGTGTCCAGGGACAGTATTTCTGCCCCGGGCCACGCTTTTTCGCGGTTACTGCATTTTACAGGTGTCTCTTTCCTGCATAATCCGGCAGAAGCTGCGGAGATACCATACCGGTGTCAATGCCTGCCTCTTTTAAGGTCTCAGCATATTTCTCCACATGATCCAGATTCATCTTTCCAAGTGTTACGTCTTTTGCTTTTGCTGCTGCAGCTTTTCCTGCATCACGGCCAAATACGATAACATCCAGCAGAGAGTTACCCATCAGACGGTTTCTTCCGTGGATTCCTCCAACTGCCTCACCTGCTACGAGCAGGTTGCTTACGGTGTTGGTAAAGCCTTCGCCGTTGATTTCCAGTCCACCGTTCTGATAATGCAGCGTCGGGTAAACCAGGATCGGCTCTTTTCTCATATCGATGCCATACTGCATGAACATACGGAACATAGCCGGGATTCTCTTCTCAATGGTGCCTTCTCCGTGGATCAGCTCGATCATTGGAGTATCCAGCCATACAGCCTTGCCCTGTGGAGTCTCAACGCCCTCGTTGCGGTCGTCGGAGCACTCGCGGATGATGCTTGCTGCAGATACATCACGGGTTTCCAGCGGATGCATGAATGCTTCGCCGTCTACGTTTACGAGCATTGCGCCCAGAGAACGTACTTTCTCGGTTACCAGAGCACCGAAGATCTGAGCCGGGTAAGCAGCTCCGGTCGGATGGTACTGAATGGTATCCTGATACAGAAGCGGAGCGCCTGCACGGTATCCAAGGATCAGACCGTCAGCGGTTGCACCGTAATGGTTGGATGTCGGGAAGTTGTTGTAGTGAAGACGTCCCGCACCACCTGTTGCGATGATAACGGTTTTTGCCTTTGCTACCTGGTACTCGCCAGTCTCCATGTTCTGGAGAACAGCACCTGCAACCTGTCCCTTATCGTCTTTGATCAGCTCTACTGCGGAAGAGAACTCGATCACCGGAATACCGCGGTTGATGACTTCATCACGCAGTGTTCTCATGATCTCTGCTCCAGAGTAGTCACGGCATGCATGCATACGTTTTCTGGAAGTTCCGCCGCCGTGCGTAGTTACCATACGGCCATTCTCATCTTTATCAAACATAACGCCCAGGTTTTCCAGCCAGGAGATTGCATCCGGAGCTTCCATAACCAGTTTGCGGAGCAGTTCCGGTCTTGCAGCAAAGTGTCCGCCGCCGAACGCATCCAGATAATGCTGTGCCGGGGAATCGTTTTCTTTGTCCGCTGCCTGGATTCCACCTTCTGCCATCATGGTGTTTGCATCACCAATTCTCAGTTTGGTGGTAATCATAACGTTTGCGCCAGCCTCGTGAGCCTCGATAGCTGCAGAAGAACCTGCTCCACCGGCACCGATAACCAGTACATCTACGTCATAATCTACTTTGTCAAGGTCGATGTCAACACCGAGGATACGGCTGTTGGACTCCAGCAGATAGCCGAGCTCTGTCGGAACTTTCTCGCCTTTGTTCGGACCGACTTTCAGGGTGATGAAGCCTTCCTCTTTATAGTCCGGATGATATGCTGCAAGAAGGGCATCTTTCTCATCCGCTGTCATTCTTCTTGGCTCTGTTGCCATTCTCTGGGCTCTGGTAGCTTCTACCTTTTTAATAGAGTCCTGCATATTGGCCAGTGTATACATTCGAAATTCCCTCCTTATTTCTCGATCTCACGGTTGTTGTAAAGTTCCTGCATTTCTTCGATCGGTTTCTGCATAACCTGCTCGATCAGATCATCGAATTTTCCTTCTTTGATCTCTGCTACACGGTTCTTTACATGTTCAGACTTCGGAGCAATGTATTTTCCGTTCAGACGTCTTGCCAGTTCTCCTACCATCGGATGGGAGATACCAGCCGGACAGCGGGATGCACAGATTCCGCAGCCGATGCAGTCGAAGGACTCTTCTGCACATTTCTTGAAGTCGCCTCTCTGTGCGTATGCAATATACTGCATAACGTTCAGGCTCTGCGGACATCCTTTGGTACATGCATTACATCCAACGCAGCTGTAGATTTCCGGATACAGATCCATCATGACTCTCTGCTCTGCGCTGATCTCTTCAATATCGTAGGTTCTCTTGTCGATCGGATAGAACGGAAGGCTTGCGATATACATACCGTCTTCTACCTGTGTCTGACATGCCAGACAGGTTTTCAGCTCATTCTTTCCTTTGATTCTGTAGATGGTCGCACATGCACCGCAGAATCCGTGACGGCATCCGCATCCGCGTTTTAACTGATATCCGGCGTACTCCATAGCGGTCATGATGGTCAGATCGCCAGGTACGGAATACTTTTTGCCGTAAACGTAAATATTTACCATTTCCTGCATTTTCTTCAACCTCCGTTTAATATTCGTTCGGTAATTCGTCAATCTCGTCGCAGCGGAAAACCGGGCCGTCTTTGCAGACGTATTTATCTCCGATGTTGCAGCGGCCGCATTTTCCGATACCGCATTTCATACGAAGCTCCAAAGTGGTGTAAACCTGTGTTTTCTCATAGCCCAGCTCCTGAAGTCCCTGAAGAACAAATTTGATCATGATCGGCGGTCCGCAGATCAGAGCTGTTTTGTCAACGGACATGTTCAGTTCTTTTACATAGTTCGGAACGAATCCTACATGGCCGTCCCAGCCTTCCTGTTCACGGTCAATCGTCAGATGCACATTGACATCTTTTGCTTTCGCCCATACTTCCTGGATCTCTTTTAACTGTACCAGATCGTCTTTGGAACGGGAACCGTAAACGATATCTACGGTACCATAGTTGTCACGGTTGTCCAGTACGTAATTGATCACGGAACGCAGCGGAGCAAGTCCGATACCACCGGCGATGAACAGCAGATCCTGTCCTTTTAATACGGTTTCTACCGGGAAATGATTTCCATACGGTCCACGAACCAGGATTTCATCTCCTACGGACATGTTGTGAAGATAATTCGTTAAAGTACCGCACTCCTTGATGGAGAACTCCTGGTACTCTTTGTTTGTCGGGGAAGAGGTAATGGAAAACAGTGCCTCTCCGACACCCGGTACACAGAGCATTGCGCACTGGCCAGGCATATGTTCAAACAGCTTGGTGCCGTCCGGACGAACGATACGGAATGTTTTTACGTCCGGTGTTTCGCGGCGGATATCTGTGATGATACCGACCTGCGGCAGCAAAGCGTTTTTCTTTTCTTCGCTTCCACAACTACAATTGCACATTTACTTGGTACCTCCCATGCGTTTGATGACTTTTACGATATTCAGCGACTGCGGGCATTTCTCTACGCAGCGTCCGCATCCGACACAGGAATACATTCCATCGTTGTTGTCCGGGAAGTAAACCAGCTTGTGCATGAAACGCTGACGGAAACGCTGCATCTGTGTGGTACGGTTGTTTCCTGCTGCCATCATCGTAAAGTCAGAGTACATACAGGAATCCCAGCAGCGATAACGCTGTACACCGTTTCCTGTATTGAAATCCTTGATATCATAGCACTGGCAGGTCGGACAGGAGAACGTACAGGTTCCGCAGCCTAAGCAGGCATCGGAAAGCTCTTTCCATTTCGGATCATCGAAACGCTCTTTTGTCTTGCCTACGCCCCATCCCTCGAGGGAGAGATTGCTGTTTGGCATCTTGTCGATCAGGGTACGGATGGCTTCTTTTTCAGCCTCAACCTCTTTTGCAAGATCCTGCTCGGTAAGGTATTCTTTCACAAGCTCTGTCAGCTTCTCACCCTTTTCGGTTTTTGCTTCCCATGCATAACCGTCAGCTACCTGCCACATCGCAACATCAGCCTGCGGTTCTGCCGCATCGATACCGAAGGTCTTGCAGAAGCAGCTGTCTTCCGGCTCATGACATGCAAGAGAAACCACAATGCCGTGCTCTCTTCTTGCTGCATAGTAAACGTCAGCCGGCTCGCTTAAGAATACGCGGTCCAGAACATCGAAAGCGCGGACATCGCATGGACGAACGCCGAAAATAGCGAACGGCGCGTCTTTTAATGCTGCCGGCTCGATGCTGGTCTTGTTTGCCTTCTGATAGCAGGAGTAAAGAACTTCACTCTGCGGGAAAAAGGCGTCTTTTGGGGATTTTACGGTTTTTAAGGTATCGAGATCCACTTTCGCGTCCTCAGTCCAGAAACCGAAATTGGTAATTCCATTGTTTTGTACCGGAAGGAAAAGATCCATCTCCTTTGCAACAGCGGCAAGGAGCTCCGGCATTTTTTCTCTGCTAATCTGATACATCCCTTAACCCCTTTCCTTAACGATACTTGGCTCTACATCTTCCTGTGTGAAGTTGGTGAGCGGTGCACGGCTGTCGGTATCGGCGCCTGCCTGATACTCTCCGTAGAACTCGTCGATATCTTTGATGAATTTACGGTTCAGCAGGTGCAGCGGAATGTGCTGCGGACATACACGGGAACACTCGCCACAGTCGGTGCAGCGTCCGGCAACATGGAATGCCCGGATGATGTGGAACATCTGCTCTTCAAATGTAGTCGTATTTGCTTTCTGTGCGGTATCGTAACGGTCATTATCGAAGACACATTTGATACAGCTGCAGGCCGGACATACGTTACGGCATGCATTACAGCGGATACAGCGGGACAGTTCGTTCTGCCAGAATGCGAAACGCTCTTCCGGAGCCATTGCCTCGAGCTTCTCAACCAGTTCAAAACGGCCTTCTTTTGCCGGTTTCTCTTCGTCGCAGTTCTCTGCCAGCTCGTCGTAGGCAACGTGTTTTCCGCCCTTGCAGGCTTTGCATCTTTCCAGGATAACATCCTCTCTTGCGAGCTCTTTGTCGCCGTAAACAGTTGCCACTTTGATGGTATCGCCGTCTTCTGTTACAGCGGTAATACCCTTGCATCCTGCTTCACGGATCTTTTCGATATCGAGTTTTCCATCGCAGCCGATGCCGACGATGTAGGTTTTCTCGCGATCCACACGATGCTCTTTGATTAACTGATTAAAGCTGTAAGTATCACACGGTTTTAAGAAAACGAGTGTTTTTCCTTCTTCTTTCGATGCTTTAATCATGTATTTGCTAAGATTTGCGCCGCAGAATCCGTCGTAGGTAAACTCGGAAAGGCTCTCGGCAGTCTCGAAGAATGCAGGCTCTGCACTGAAATCAGTGTCACCTTTTCTCCAGCCAAGAACACGGACTATGGTACCGTCAGACAGAAGCTCTTTTGCGCGGGATACTAATTTTTCTTGCATCGTAAATCCTCCAATCTGACATTCTTACCAAGGCTTGTAACCTGCTCGATGAACTCGTTCATGGTCTGGGAGAATTTCACACCTTCTGCGGCGGATACCCATTCCACACGGGTACGTCCGTTCTCAACGCCCATGTAATCCAGCATGGAGAACAGCAGGGTCATACGTCTTCTTGCATAATAGTTTCCTGTGCTGTAATGGCAGTCTCCCGGATGGCATCCGCAGAGGATGACTCCGTCAGCGCCCTTCTGGAATGCTCTTAAGATGAAGAGCGGATTGACACGGCAGGAACATGGAACACGGATAATCTTTACGTCTGCCGGATAGGAAAGACGGCTGGAACCTGCCAGGTCTGCTCCTGCGTAGGAGCACCAGTTGCAGCAGAATGCCACGATGACTGGCTTAAATTCTTTGTTTTCGTTGTTATCTATCGGCATATTGCATCTACCTCCGCGAGAATTTGTCTATTGGAGAATCCTTTCAGGTCCATAGCGCCGGACGGACATGCAACGGTACATGCACCGCATCCATGGCAAAGTGCGCCGTTAACGACTGCCACATGTCTGGTTTCACGGATTCCATGGTCGTTGACCTGACGGTCTTCGTAGGAAATTGCGCCGTATGGGCAGACTTTTTCACAGGATGCACATCCATTACAGAACAGCGGATTGGATTCTGCTGTACACGGGTTGGTGGTCAGTTTGTCTTTTGCCAGCAGTCCGACTACTTTGACAGCAGCAGCTCCTGCCTGTGCAACGGTCTCCGGGATATCTTTCGGTCCCTGGCATACGCCGGAGAGGAAGACACCTGCGGTCGGGGACTCTACCGGACGCAGCTTTGCGTGTGCCTCAGTAAAGAAATCGTTGGTATCCATACTTGCGGTCAGCATGGTAGCCAGTTTTCTTGCATCTTTGCTCGGCTCGATAGCAGTTGCAAGGACAACAAGGTCTGCTTCCATTTTGATCTGACGGTTGTCAAGCAGGTCGGAACCCTGTACCAGAAGACGTCCGTTCGGAGCCTCGGATACTTTTCCTACCTGGCCTTTGATGTAGTCTACATTGAACTCTTCTACCGCACGGCGATAGAACTCATCGAAGTTTTTACCCGGGGTACGAACATCAATGTAGAAGACATGTACGTTGACATCCGGATAATGGTCACGCACCAGCATAGCCTGTTTTGCGGTGTACATACAGCAGATCTTGGAGCAGTAGCTCTTTCCTCTGCAGGTCACGTCACGAGAACCGACACACTGGATAAATACGATATCCTTCGGATGCTCGCCGTTGGAAAGACGTACTACTTTACCGCCTGTCGGGCCGGCAGCATTCATCAGACGCTCCATCTCAAGGGAGGTAATTACGTCTTTGCTCTGGTTGTAATAATATTCGTCAAACTTGTCCAGACTGATGGTATCGAAACCAGTTGCCACAACGATTGCGCCGTACTCTCTGGTGATTACTTCATCTTTCTGGTCGTAGTTTACTGCACCTGCTGCACAGACTTTGGAGCAGATACCGCATTTTCCGGTTTTGAAGTGGATACAGTTTGCAGTATCAATAACCGGTACGTTCGGAACTGCCTGTGCGAACGGTGTGTAGATTGCAGTACGGTTGGACAGGCCTCTGTTGAACTCGCTCAGGTTCTTCTTGGAAGGACATTTCTCCTGACAGAGTCCACATCCGGTACATTTGTCCATATCTACGTATCTTGCTTTCTTACGGATGTCTACTTTGAAATCACCGACGAATCCGCCAACGCTCTCTACCTCACTGTAGGTATAGATGTTGATCTTCTCATGCGCGTTTACCTCTCCCATACGAGGAGTCAGGATACAGGAAGAACAGTCGAGGGTCGGGAATGTCTTGTCAAGCTGTGACATTCTTCCGCCGATACTCGGGGTCTTCTCTACGATATCTACTTCATAGCCTGCATCTGCGATATCCAGTGCAGTCTGAATACCTGCGATACCGCCTCCGATCACCAGCGCACGTTTTACAACGCGGCTCTCGCCCGGGGTAAGCGGGGTATCCAGCATAACTTTAGCAACGGCTGCACGGGCCAGAATTACGGCCTTCTCGGTAGCCTCTTCCATGTCTTTATGAATCCAGGAACACTGCTCACGAATGTTTGCAATCTCCAGCTGATACGGGTTCAGGCCCGCTTTTTCTGCTGCTTTGCGGAACGTTCCTTCATGCATACGCGGAGAGCAGGAACAGATGACAACGCCGGTCAGATGCTCGTTCTGAATGGCATCGATCACTTTCTGCTGACCTGTTTCGGAACACATATACTGATAATCCTCTGCATGAACAACACCCGGCTCTTTGCTGATGACGTCAACAACTTTTTTGACATCAACCGTAGCCGCAATATTTGTACCGCAGTGGCAGACAAATACTCCTATTCTTTGCACTTTTCTCTCACCTTTCTGTGGATGGGTTGTTTTTTACTTTCTATATTTACGGAATGCACTCATCAGAAGCTGCTGCGGAGTCTCATCATCCAGAAGAGCCGGAATTTCATCCGGAGAAAGATAATTCTCTCCTCTCTGACGGATCACGGAAAGACGAACTGCCTCGATCAGTTTGGCAGGTTTTACGTCTCTTGGACAGCGCTCTACACATGCGAAGCAGGAGAGGCATTTCCAGATGGACTTGGAGTTCATCAGTGCTTCCACATCGCCGTTCTGTACATAAGATACAAACTGATGCGGACGGATGTCCATTTCGTTATAAGCAGGACAGGATGCGGAACATTTACCACATTTCATACATTTTCTGGTATCCACACCGGCGATGGCACGGATTTCATCGGATGTTGCAATTTTCATGCCTGCACCTCCTCTTTGATGCCGAGTGCTTCTGCAAGAAGCTCGGTAAAGTAGGTAACCGGAAGACCTTCTTTTGTTCCGTTATTGCGCAGGTTGTACATGCAAAGCGGACATGCAGTAATCAGCTCTTCAGCTCCTTTGTAGGATGCGGATGCCATGATCTGGTCTACCATGTTGGATGCCATTTTCTTTTCTTTCAGGGATATGTAGCCGCCGCAGCACTCATTTCTCATCGGATATACGACCGGTGTTGCGCCAAGGGCCTTGATAAAATCTTCAATGATTGTCGGATTCTCCGGATCGTCAAACTGCATTGTGGTGCTCGGACGAAGCAGCATGCAGCCGTAATATGCGCCGATTTTTCTTCCTTTTAATGGGTTTACCACTTTCTCTTTGATCTTGTCAAATCCAACGACGTCACGCAGCACTTCCAGATAATGAAGTACTTTCGTTTCGCCAAGATATGGCTCGGAAAGAGCCATGTAGTTGTTTACTTTTGTCTGAATGTCTTCTACATTCGCCATGTCATCGTTTACGCGTTTGATCACGTGATGACAGGCGGAACAGACTGTGATCAGATCCTGTCCTTTTTCTTTGGCGTCTGCTAAGGCGCGAACCGAAGAAAGTTTTGTGGCGATTTCATCGGATGCCTGTGGATACACAGCTCCGCAGCACTGCCAGTTTTCAATTTCTTCCAGTTCAAATCCCAGAACTTTTGCGCACTCTCTGGCATAATGATCCAGATCTTTTGCTTTGTTCTTCAGCGTACAGCCCGGAAAATAACTGTAGGTCATGGAATTGCTCCTTTCTTACTTGCTCCTGTTGGTTTCCATTTTTCCTGCGGTATCTTCTGTCCGGCACCGGAAAAATTTCCGGTACTCTTTTTATGTACACCCGGCGGAAAATTTCTTCAGGCGCACGTTAAGGCAGTGGGAGATACCGCTCTTTCGCACTTTCTGCCACTGCCATAAATTTTATGTTTTGAGCTTATTGCCCGCTCTTAGTGCTCGATCTGTGCGATAACTGCTTTTAATGCGTCGGCACTTGCTTTGAGTTTTTCTACTTCCTCTTTTGTCATACGCATCGGAATCTTGCCCTGTACGCCTTTCGGTCCAACGAGGGTCAGTGTGCTTAAGCATACATCCTCGATGCCGTACTCACCGTGCATCATGGAAGATACGGTTGCTACAGAATCGGAAGAAGAAAGAATGGTTGCTACCAGTTTGCATACTGCAACAGATACTGCATAGAAAGTAGCTCCTTTGTTTGCAATAACCTGTCCGCCGGAAGTTCTTACGTACTCCAGCATAGCATCTTTGTCGATCTTGGTTACGTTCTTGCCCATTTTTTCTACGGTCTCGTAGTACTCGTCCAGGCTGACACCGGAAACGTAAGCGCCGCTCCACGGAATGAAGGAAGTATCGCCGTGCTCACCGAATACGTAAGCGTGGATGTTTTTCTGGGCAATGTTGAGGTGTTCAGACAGTCCGCAGCGAAGTCTCGCGGAATCCAGCATGGTACCAGAACCAAGGATCTGGTTTTCCGGAAGTCCGGAGATCTTTGTAAACACGTAGGTCATGATATCAACCGGGTTGCTTACAATGATGTAGATGGCATTCGGAGCCGCTTTTATGATTTCCGGTGTGATGGATTTTAAGATGTTTACATTGGTCTGGGTCAGCTCAATACGGGTCTGGCCAGGCTTTCTTGCAATACCGGAAGTAATAATTACGATATCAGAGTCCTTGGCATCCTCATACTCACCTGCGATGATGGAGACCGGATCGCGGAAGCAGGTACCCTGCGCGATATCCATAACCTCTCCCTCTACTTTTTTCTTGTTAATATCGATGAGAACAATCTCAGACGCGATGTCTTCGTTCGACAGTGTATAGGCGATCGTAGATCCAACGCTTCCAGCTCCAATGATGGTAATCTTGCTGCTCATAAATACTCCTTTCTAAAATACCCCTAGTTGGTTTTTGTGATTGATAAATTTTTCACTTTCCTTATCATAGCACTATGACAAGAATTTAACAAGTGTTTTTTTCGAGCATTTTCGTGAAATCTTTTTTCTCACTGAGCCCGTACGCTTCCAGAAGGGGTGTTCTGGATATATTTCAATACAATTATACCATTTTTTGTTCTTTTTCACAAGAATTCTTTCCAAAAACTTACAGCTTTGTCCTTCATCCCGCAGAATTCGTCTTTTTCCGCATGGTTCCCGGGTTTTTGCTTTCTGTGTTTAGTTTCACACGTCTAACTTTCGTTCGTTATATTTTTAACAACTTTTCGTCATACGGGCTAGTTTCTGTCCTTCTTTTCTACATTTTGTAGGATGTATCCGCCAAATTTCCTGTCTGATTTTCATTTCTGCTGCCGCCAGACGCAAAAAAGACACGGATTTTTCTGTTCCGTGTCTTTTTTGCTCTGTTTTTTCTGTTTTTGCTTCTATTCTTCTGTTTCACGAGCCGTTGCCGCTTCGGCAAATGCATTTCCATATTCGGCAAGCGCCTCTTTTGCATAGACGGCATCTGACCGGTACGGCACATTTCTGTTTCCGACGTGCATCGTCACGTCCGCGCCTTTTCCAAGGATCAGAACAACCTCTCCCGGTACGGCGCCAAGAATCGCCTCCCGGATTGCTGCTCCGCGGTCCATGCGGATCTGGAAGGATGCACCTTCCTTTGCTATGTACCCGCCGATCTCCTCACAGATCGCCTGCGGATCTTCGTTTCCCGGATCATCCGGTACGAGGAAAATCCGGTCCGCCCGTTTTCCGGAAATCTCACCCATATCTTTTCTGCGGTTGAATGCTTTTCCGCCCGGGGTTCCGAACACAACGCTTACGCGGCTCCCCGGGTATTCGAGTGCTACGGTATCAAACATTTTTTCAAAACTCAGGCCATTGTGCGCGAAATCCACGATCGCCGTGACCTCGCCCGCGCTGCTCTCATACGTCTCCATCCTTCCCGGAACGGTGACGCCAAGGAGGCTTTCCTTGATCAGCGAAACCGGGATTCCCATCGACCAGGCAGCCGCAATGGCAGCTACGGCATTCTCCACATTGAAGGCTCCGTGCACCGGCAGGGTAAAATCTTCCGAGAAATCCGGTCCTGCCACATGGAAATAGAATTTTCCTCTGCCCGGCTTGATATCACTCACGCGGATTACAGCATTTTCTTTCGATCCAAACGTAACGACGCGCTCGCATTTTGCCGCAGCTTTCAGGATTTCCTCGATATGGTCGCTGTCCAGGTTCACGCAGGCGCAGGTGCAGCGGTCGAAGATCTTTAATTTCGACTGGAAATAATCATCAAAATCCTTGTGCTCCGTCGGGCTGATGTGGTCCTCGGAGATGTTCAGGAAAATGGCGGTATCAAAATGCGTGTTTCCGACTCTCTCGTATTTGAGCGCCTGGGAGGATGCTTCCATCACCATATGGGAAAGGCCTGCATCTACGGCATTGCGCATATGGCGGCACAGCTCCAGGGATTCCGGCGTGGTGAGCGTTGATGCTTCTCTCGTCTTTCCGTCGTAATATTCAATCGAACTTAACAGTGCACATCCGTTTCCGCCCTGTTTTTTCAGGCAGGCATCGAGCATCGACTGCAGGTAATAGGCTGTCGTTGTCTTTCCTTTTGTTCCGGTCAGCGCCGTGACATGCAGCGACTTTGCCGGATAATCGTAAAACGCCTCACCCAGCACAAACTGTGCTTTTCTGGCATCGTTGACGATGAGCGCCGGAATTTCTTTTCCCGCTTCGTATTTTTTTTCACTTACATAGGCAACAGCACCGCGGTTTACGGCGTCTTTTAAGTATGCCTCTTTGAATGCAGCTCCTTTGCAGAGAAACAGAGTTCCCTGAGCCGCTCCGCCCGAAAAATACGTTACGAGGGTAACGGGTCTGTCCTCTCCTTCTTTTCCTTCCGGCTCTGCAAATTCCACCAGAAGGCCTTCCTGCTCCAGAAGTTTCTTATATTCTAATACCGACTGTTTCATAGGATATCTTCCTCTCTTCTATGGGATTCTTTTTCAGCTTTCCTAAAATCCAGGCTCCATTATACCAGAATTGAAACAGCTTGTCCATCTTGCGGCACGGCTTACATCATCTGCGCATTTTTCTCAAAAAGAGAACGAAGCGTTTTTGCGCAGTACAGGTACGCCGGAACGAGAAACAGATCGGCGAGAATCCATGCCACCGGGCTTGCGAAGCAGACTGCGGTGTAACCAAAATACGGAACAAGGAAAAAGGCTACCACCGAACGGCCGATCATCTCGCAGACGCCGGCAAGGATTGCAAATTTGCTGAAGCCCATGCCCTGCACGGTAAATCGTACGACATTGACAAGGGTCAGCGGAATGTAAAATACCATGTTGATCAGCAGCATCTGACGCGCCTGGTCGAGGATGACCGTCTCAGATGCATCTACAAAGAGAAGCGAAATCTGGCGGGACCACAGAAACATGACTCCTAAAATGACCACGGAATACACGCTTCCAATAATGGAACTTGTCAAAATACCGGTGTTGACACGATCCATCTTCTTCGCACCGACGTTCTGTCCGGCATACGTCGCCATAGTGGAGCCGAGCGCGTCGAACGGACAGCAGCAGAACATGGAAATTTTACCGGCAGCCGTAACAGATGCAACCGCAGTGGAACCAAGGCCGTTGACAGCGGTCTGCAAAATAACACTTCCGATCGCGGTGATTGAATACTGCAGTCCCATCGGGATTCCCATATTGCACAGATTAAGCACATAATGCTTGTGCAGCTTCCAGTCCTCTCTCGTAAAAGCAAGGATGGTGAATTTTTTCTTCATATAAAAGAGACACAGGAATCCAGAGACTCCCTGCGCGATAATCGTCGCCCACGCGGTTCCCGCTACTCCCATCGGGCGGACCAGCGCAAGATCTAGCACGATATTCAGTATTGAAGAGATACCGAGGAAAATCAGTGGGGAGCGGCTGTCGCCGAGGCTCCGCATGATTGCTGATGTCTGGTTATAGAGCACCATAAGCGGAATTCCGAGGAAAATAACAAAGATGTAAGCGTATGCACCGTCCAGAATATCGGACGGGGTTTTCATCAGAATCAGAATGTCGCGGCACCAGATGCAGACAAGAACGGTCATCACCACGGAAAGAATACCGGCCAGGACGGCTCCATTTCCTACATACCGGCACAGCGCTTTCCGGTCTCCTGCCCCGAACATCTGCGCAACCGGAATTGCAAATCCGCTGCAGACTCCCATACAGAATCCCACGATCATAAAGTTGATCGAACCTGTGCTTCCAACAGCCGCGAGCGCTTTCGCGCCTAAGAATTTTCCTACAATAATCGTATCGACCATGCTGTAAAACTGCTGGAACAGCATGCCGAGCAGCAGCGGCAGTGCAAACCCCAGAATCAGTTTTACCGGGCTGCCGTTTGTCAGATCTTTTACTGCACTTTTCTTTGTTGCCATGTGATGTCCTCCCTATTGTCGTATGTTTTTGCTTCCCCTTTTTGTCGAATCTCATGCCATTTTATATCTTGTTTTCTCAGAATGCAATCCCGTAATACTGCCGAATTAAGAGACGTTTTTTCATCACTTTTACGTGTTTTTGACATGGCGGCCGCCTGTGCAGGAATTCTGTTTTTTTGCGCACGCCAAAAGCGGCTGCGGCAGGTTCCCGTTCCGGAACGCTGTGCCGCAGCCGCTTTGCTGTTCTTTCTTATTTTGCAAATTCTTTCTTTTTCCACTGAAGCAGAATCATCACAGCCACCAATGCGGTCAGAAAATCAGAAACCGGCTGGGAGGCAATAACACCGGAAAAACCGGCAAGTTTTGAAGCGCAGAAAATTACAATGGCAAAAATCACGCCCTGACGTCCTGCTGAAAGAATCATTGCTCCTGCCCCGTTTCCGATCGCCTGGAAAATACAGGTCGATGCGAGTACGATACCAACAAACGGCATACCAATGAGCTGGACGCGGAGGATCTGCTGGGCCACTGCAATGACATCCGCCTCTTTTAAGAACAGTCCCACGAGAAGCGGAGCCGCCGCACCGAGCACAACCGCCATTCCGGCACCGGTCAGCACTTCCAGGAGGAAGGCAAAGCGGATCGTCTCACTGAGACGTTTTTTATTTTTCGCTCCATAATTGTATCCGACCAGCGGCTGTCCGCCAAAAGCGAAGCCGACCATCACAAGAACAGAAATCATAATAATTTTCAAAGCAATTCCCATCGCTGCAACTTTGTCCGTTCCATACGGCTGCAAAAATCGGTTCGTCAGCGTCACGCCGATGCTCTGCATGAAGTTTGTGACGGATGCCGGAATGCCGATGGCAAGAACGGCGAGCACCTCTGCTCCGGTCATTTTCAGTTTTCGGAAATCGACGGAGAGATAGCGGCATTTCTTTATCATAAAGATAACATAGAAAATATCACCGCAGATGTTGCCGATCACCGTTGCAATCGCTGCTCCGGCTGCTCCCATGCCGAGCGTGTAAATAAAGATCGGGTCAAGAATGATGTTGACAACGGCTCCCAGCATTGTTCCGATCATCGAGGCTTTTGCGAAGCCCTCGGTCCGAAGAAGATTGTTCGGCGTCAGCTGCAGGATGATAAACGGTGCGCCGAGTGCAATCCACTGGTAATAGTCCCCCGCATACTGCCACGTCGTCTCATCACAGCCAAGCAGGCCAAGGATCGGCTGTTTGGCGGCAAGCAGGATGATGCTGACCGCAATGCCGACAGCAATCGCTGCGTAAAAGCAGAATACGCTGATCCGTCTTCCGTCCTCGTACTCTTTTTTACCGAAGAGGCGCGAAATGACGGAACTGCCGCCGACGCCGAAGATGTCACCGAGTGCAATCATCAGCGTGAAAATCGGTGTGCCGAGCGATACGCCGGCAATCAGTGCCGTGTTTCCGGTCCGCGCGATGAAAAAAGTATCTACCATATTATAGATCAGCGACACGACCATGCCGAGCACGACCGGAAGTGCGAGCGTCATATATGCTTTGGACACTTTTGTTTTCTCAAATAATTCGTTTTCCATTTTGAAAACTCCCCTTTCCTCTTTTTCGGTTACAGTTCACTGGTACCCAGCAAACTGTAACATTTTTCATTCTGGTTTATCTTAGCAGACTTTCTTGCTTTTTCTTGTGTCATATGTCACAATAAAGAAAAAGTTTTCCAAAAAATTTTTCTGTGAAAGGATTTTCCTATGAAACGAATTTTTGATCCGGCTCTGCTGAACTTTTATCTTCAGAAACATGAGATCCCATCTCTTTTCGATACCCCGGATCTCGCATTTTCTCTGTATCAGTTTGAAAAGGGCGAACGGCTCGACACGCTGAATCCGGAGGAATACCTCTCGTTCCTCGTGGACGGTTCCATCGAGATCAGCGCCAACCGCGCCGACGGCACGAGCTACCCGATCGGCTATCTCGACGGCTTTACCTGCATCGGCGATATGGAATTCTGCGGAAAACGCGATGATACGCACCAGATCGAGGCACGCACCACCGCGCTTTGTATTGTTCTGCCGCTCGCTTCCACGAAAGAGCTTCTGCTGAACGACAACCGCTTTTTACGATATCTTTTAAACTCTGTCACCGAAAAGCTGATGCTTTATTCCAGCTCCCAGTCGAATTTTTCCACGCTCGAGGAATCCTTCCTCTCTTATCTCTCAGAGCGCTGTCCGGATCAGACGTTTTCCGGCGTGGAAAAGATGGCCATGCAGCTCCACTGCAGCCGCCGCCAGCTCCAGCGAGTTTTAAAGAAGCTGCTCGAAGAAGGACAGCTTGTGAAACTTTCGAAAGGTTCTTACCGCCTCAGCTGAAAACGCCATCGCTTCCTTATTTCCACGATTCCAGGATCGATGTTCCGATCGTTCCCTCCGGCATTTTTACGCCGAAGTTCTCTGCAACGGATGCGCCGATCACAGCGAAGGTGTCCTTCGTCTCCTGAAGGCCGCTCTCCTTCATAGACGGTGAGTACGCAAGGAGCGGCACCTGTTCTCTGGTGTGGTCCGTTCCGGTATAAGTCGGGTCGTTGCCGTGGTCTGCCGTGATCAGGAGCAGATCGTCGTCTTTTAACTGCTCCAGCAGCTTTCCAAGGTTCACATCGAATTTTTCAATCTCTTTTCCGTAGCCTTCCGGGTTTCTTCTGTGGCCCCAGAGTGCATCGAAATCGACGAGGTTGACAAAGCACAGTCCGGTAAAATCTTTTCCTGCCGTCTCAATCGTCTGCTCCATGCCGTGGACGCTGCTCTTGGATTTCAGACTCTCCGTGATGCCCTCGCCGCAGAAAATATCGTTGATTTTTCCGATACTGATGACATCATATCCTGCCTCCTGCATCGCGTTGAGCACGGTTTTTCCCGTCGGTTTGACAGCGTAGTCGTGACGGTTTGCGGTGCGGACGAACTCTCCTTTTTTCTTTCCGACGTACGGTCTTGCAATGACACGGCCGACTTTCCACTCGTCTTTCATGGTCAGCTCACGGGCAATCTCGCAGTAATGATACAGCGTCTCCAGTCCCATCGTCTCCTCGTTGCCGCAGATCTGCAGTACGGAATCCGCCGAGGTATAGACAATCAGTTCTCCGTTTTCGATCTCGCGCTCTGCCAGCTCATCGAGGATCTCCGTTCCGCTCGCCGCCTTATTGCCGATGATCTTTCTGCCGGTTCGTTTTTCCAGCTCGTCGATCAGTTCTTTCGGAAATCCGTGGTCGGTGAACGTAACGAACGGCTTTGTCGTGTAAATTCCCATCATCTCCCAGTGGCCGGTCATGGTGTCTTTTCCGTTGCTCGCCTCGTTCAGTCTTCTGGCGTAACCCTTTGCCTCATCCTCTGTCACACCGCAGAGATTTCCCATGCCGAGGCGGCGCAGGTTCGGGATTTCAAGGCCTCCCTGACTCTCCCAGATGTGGCCGAAGGTATTGACACCGACATCCCCAAACTTCTCCGAATCCGCCATCGCCCCGATTCCGAGAGAATCCAGGACGATCAGAAAAATACGGTTATATTTTCTCATACTCTTTACTCCTTTCTTTTTAACTCAGCTCAAACATTCCATGGTAGAGCTGATAATATTTTCCTTTCTGTGCCAGAAGTGCGTCGTGGTCGCCGCGCTCTACGATATTTCCCTGCTCCAGCACCATGATCGCATTGGCGTTTCGCACGGTGCTTAAGCGGTGGGCGATGACAAATACGGTTCTGCCCTCCATGAGCTGGTCCATTCCTTTTTCGATCAGCGCCTCGGTTCTGGTGTCAACGGAAGATGTTGCCTCGTCAAGAATCAGCACCGGCGGATCGGCAACGGCGGCACGGGCAATCGCGAGAAGCTGGCGCTGGCCCTGGGAGAGGTTGGCTCCGTCGGAGGTCAGCATCGTGTCGTAGCCGTTCGGCAGACGGCGGATGAAGGAATCCGCATTCGCAATTTTGGCCGCACGTTCAATTTCTTCCTGCGTGGCATCGAGTTTTCCAAAACGGATATTTTCTGCTACGGTTCCCGTGAACAGATGGGTATCCTGCAGAACGATACCGAGGGAGTGGCGCAGAGCGTCTTTTTCGATATCTTTTACGTCAATGCCGTCGTAGACAACCGCACCGCCCTGGACGTCGTAGAAACGGTTGATCAGATTCGTGATCGTCGTTTTTCCGGCTCCTGTGGAACCGACAAAAGCAATTTTCTGGCCTGGTTTGGCATACAGGCTGATGTTCTTTAAGATCAGACGGTCTGCCGTGTAGCCGAAATCCACGTTTTCAAAACGCACATCGCCCTTTAATTCCGTCATCGTTCCGTCCGGGCGCTTCCATGCCCAGCGGCCTGTTGTCTCTTCGCAGACGGCAAGTGCGCCGTTCTCTTCTTTTACGTTGACCAGTTCCACTTTTCCCTCGTCGATTTCCGGCTCCAGGCTCATCACGTCGAAGACACGCTCCGCACCGGCGAGCGCTGAGAGAAGGAAGTTGCTCTGCTGGGTGAACTGGTTGATCGGAAGCGCCGCCTGGCGGACAAAGACAAGGTAGCTTGCCAGGCTTCCGATATCGGCTTTTCCGTGCAGGGCGAGAAGGCCGCCGAGCACTGCCACAATCGCATAATTGACATACGAAATGCTGACAACGACAGGAACCATCGTCGCCGCATACCCCTGCGCGCCGGTTCCCGCTTTCCGGAGCTCCTCATTCTTTTTGCAGAATTCCGTAAAGCTCTCTTCTTCGTGGTGGAACACCTTGACGACTTTCTGTCCGGTGATCAGCTCCTCAATATAGCCATTCAGTTCTCCGAGGCTGTTCTGCTGCTTCGTATAATAACCCTTGCTGCGCTTTCCGCTGAACTTGATATACCAGAACATGATACCGTAGCACACCGTTACAATCAGCGAGAGCCGCCAGTTCAGGATATACAGCAAGGTCAGTGTTCCCACAATCTGGATGAAGCTCTGGATAACCATCGCAAAACTGTTGTTCAGGGCATCTGCCATCGTGTCGATATCGTTCGTGAAAAGACTCATGATATCGCCGTGGCGTCTGCTGTCGAAGAACTGCAGCGGCAGTGTCTGGACGTGTTCGAACAGATCGCGGCGGATATCAAAGACAACCTGCTGTGCTGCTTTTACCATGGTCTGCGTGTAGCCGTATGCTGCGAGTGCGCCGCACCCGAAAATGAGTGCCGTAATCAGCACGCCGCGCAGCAGTGTGTGCACATCTCCGTCCGCCAGTCCGTTGACAACTGGGCGGATCATATACGTTCCAAGGAGGTTGGCTCCCGCGCTGATTGTTACCAGTACCGCTACGACTACGAGCATTTTTTTGTGCCGTCCCAGATAAGACAGGAAGACGCGCAGCGTGTGTTTCAGGTTCTTTGGTTTCTTTCCGCTATAAGCTCTCGCTGCCATTTTCGTCTCCTCCTTTCATCTGTGAGGCGTAAATTTCCTGATAAATCGGGTCATCCGCCAGCAGTTCAGCGTGCGTGCCGATCCGGTGTACTTTTCCGTCATCAAGAATGATGATCTGATCCGTATTCATGACGGATGTTACTCTCTGCGCAATGATAATTTTTGTGACATCCTTCCGCGCCGCCAGTGCCTCGCGGATCTTTTTCTCCGTTGCCGTGTCGACCGCACTTGTCGAATCATCGAAGATCAAGATTTTTGCCTTTCCGATCAGCGCACGCGCGATGCAGAGACGCTGCTTCTGGCCTCCGGAGAGGTTGCTTGCGCCCTGCTCAAGCACGGTGTCGAGGCCGTCCGGCATGCGGTTCAAAAATTCATCCGCACACGCCGCGCGGCATGCTTCCCAGATCTCCTCATCGGATGCATCCGCATTGCCCCATTTCAGGTTTTCACGCACGGTTCCGGAGAACAGCACGTTTTTCTGCAGAATGATATTGACTGCATCGCGGAGAGCGGCAAGATCGTACGCGCGCACATCCTTTCCGCCGACGCGGACGGTGCCGCGGCTGGTGTCATACAGACGCGGAATGAGCTGCACCAGCGTCGTTTTCGAAGAACCTGTTCCTCCGAGGATTCCTACCGTCTGACCGGCTTTGATCTTCAGCGTAACATCGGAGAGTGCGTACTCTTTTGCTTCTTCTTTGTATTTAAACGATACGTTGTCAAACTCCACGCTGCCCTCTGTCACTTCTGTTACACCATTTTCCGGCGAGGTGAGCACGATTTTCTCATCGAGCACCTCGACAATCCGGTGTGCGCTCGCCATGGAACGGGTCAGGAGCAGGAAGACGTTTGCAATCATCATCATCGAGTTCATGACCTGCATGACGTAGCTTAGAAATCCGGTCAGGTTTCCGACGGCAAGCTGTTTTTTCAGAATCATATTTCCGCCGAACCACAGAATCAGCACGATCGCGGTATACATGACGCCCTGAAATGCCGGCAGATTCAGCACGGCGTAGTGGAACGTCTGCTCGCTCGCTGCGGTCAGGTCGGTGTTGACCTCGTTGAATTTGCCTTCCTCGTACTCATCCCGCACGAAAGCTTTGACGGCACGGATCGCGGTCAGCCCCTCCTGGACAACGTTGTTCAGACGGTCCACCATGGACTGCAGTTTTGTGTACATCGGGCAACTCTCCGCACAATCAGGGAGAGAATAAAGCCAAGAAGCGGGGTACATACAAGGAATACAAATGCCAGCCGCGGATTCATATAGAATGAAAGGCCGATTCCCATAATCAGAAGCGACGGTCCGCGCGTGATCGGGCGGAAGCCGGCGCTTACCATATTCTGGATGACGGTAACATCCGTCGTCATACGGGTGATCAGGGATGATACCGCAAAGTGATCGAGGTTGGAAAATGCATACTGCTGCATTTTCTCATACTCCGCCTTCCGGATCTCGGCTCCCCAGCCGTACGTCGCCCGCGCCGCAAAGTGCGCGTATAAAATTCCGGTCACAAGCGCACAGAGCGCGCAGATTCCCATCTGGATTCCCTTGCGGTAAATGTAAGGGATATCGCCGTTCGCAACGCCGATGTCAATCAGATTGGAAATCAGAATCGGAATAAAAAGTTCAAAACACGTTTCTACCAATACCAGCACTGCTCCGAAAATCATATCCCGCTTGTAGGGACCTGCATACGAGAGCAGACGCTTCATATCATTCATCTTCTGTCATGTCCTGCCACTCAAAATGTGATTAAATATACTTATCACATCGAGATAATGTAAGTTCTCACGAATCTTACTTACTGCTTCAGTGTGTATACTTTTGATTGACCGAAATCAT